>CALMFQ010000609.1 GCA_937863215.1 uncultured Pseudomonadota bacterium | reverse complement strand
ATTACCGCCTCAATATCCTCAACCTGCGGCTGCCGGCGTTGCGCGAACGCGGCGGAGATATCGAGCTGCTGACCCGCACCTGTGCTGCCAAGGTACTGGCGCAAATGGGGCGCCAACTCGACATGGCCATCTTCTGGCGCACCTGCGCAGCGCCCATGCAGCAGTATCACTGGCCCGGCAACGTGCGTGAACTGGAGAACATCGTCGAGCGGCTGCTGGTTTATGCCGCCGAAGTCGGGCAACTGGAATACTCGATGGTCGAGAGCATGGCGCCCGAGTTGTTCACCGACCGCCAGCCAGCGCCGCTATCGCAATCGGCCGCACTGGATATTGCCGGCGCACTGGCTGCAGCCAATGGCAATCTCGGCCAGGCGGCAAAGCTGCTCGGTATCAGCCGCACCACCCTGTGGCGGCGGGTGCGGGAAGGCGCTGCCATCGACGGCCAGCGCTAAAACCTTCACCTTATCGGCCTGCAAGCCGCTCTGGTATTGGCTCACAGGCCGGGCTGCAGGGCAGTGGCAGAGTGGTTTGCAGCGATGCCGAGCCATGGCGGCAACCCGTATCCGGCAAAGGCCACGGCGCAGCGCCTGGCAAACTGGAAATTGCCAGATCGACAAGGCTCCGCGCCACTTGGTGCATGGGCATGATTCGCCTAATTGCTGCTACTGACAGTGAGCGCTGATCCATTGATTTAAAATGGGTTTTGTGCGCATGGTCGGGCGGAAAAGGGAAGAGGCTTGTGCTTGATTGCATGACCTGCCTCCAGTCGCTTTCTCAAGACCAGACAACACTATTCCCTTAAGCGTCAGTCGAGATCACGATGGTGTTGCCGCAGCAGCCGATAAAACCAGAACGACTCATCTTCCGCCATCATCTGTTGCAGGCGTTTCGGCGAGAAGGCGGTCATGCGCCGTACTTCGCGCCCAAGGTGCGATTGGTCGGCAAAGCCACTAGCAGCGGCCAGCATGGCCCATTCGGTGCCGGCAAGAGTGTTTTGCCGGGCAAACTGGCTGAATGCCTGTTCGGTCTTTTCATATAACTGCAAGTCGCGATGGCTCTGACCGGTTAGCTGTTTGATGTGGCGTTGCCACTGGCGCAGGCTGCTGCCGGCCTGGCTGAAACTGGCACGCAGCAGCATTGCTCGCAACCAGCCAGAGAGGGTGCGCGGTGGCAGGCTGGCCTGATTGGCCCTGAGTTGGTGCTGCAACTGCTGTTGCAGCGTCTGGAATGCCAGTGCCGGTTGCTGATGCACCAGCTGGCACAGCTGCCAGAACCACGCTGGCATCGCTTCACGTAACCGCTGCAGCGGGATCACCCGATCAAAGCACTCTTCAAGCTGCATGCCAAGCACCTGCGTCACAAACTCCGGATACAACCCGACCATTAGCGCATGCACCGGCCCGGCTGACCAGCTGGCGCTGGGGCGGGTATACGGCCCGGAAAATACCATGCTTGGCAGCGGTGGCCCCATCTGCGGCAGCTGGCTGTCGCTGACATCCTGCACCATCTGCAGCTCGCCTTGCCAGATCCAGCTCAGGGTAGGGAAGGGTGACGCCGGGTAGTAGTTGAAACGCTCTGCCGGCGTCAATGTCAGGCCACGGGTATCGCGTTCCACCGCCATTGCCAGATATTGGCAGATGGTGCTATCGGGTAGATACAGCCGGGCGTACTCGGTGTCCTTCATCTGTCGTTTGCGTTCTATAGCGCTGGGTCGATTCCCCGAAGAATAGGCGGAATTTCAGCCGAGGAGGAAAACACTATGTCAAAAATCATCGTTACCGGTCGTTTCGGACACCAGGCGCGCGGGCTCTGGCATCTGACCAAAATCAGTTGGGGGGTGCTGGCCCGGCGTATGCTCGGCCAGCCACTGGTGCCAACGTGGAGCGCCGTCTTTGAAATCGGCACACTGTTTTATCGTGAGCAATTCAATCATGCGTTTTCGTTGGGCGATATGGCCGAAGCGCGTGCCTATTTTGACGCGGTGTATACCGTGGTCGATGCCAATCTGCCGGTAAGCATGCATGCTACCGGCGGAGCCGATACGCCACATCAGCCCAAGGGGCACTGGATCAGGCCGCTGATGACCTTGCCTGCAGATTGCCCGACAGTGCTCTACTTGCACGGCGGCGGCTACGCCTTTTACGCCAAGGTCACGCAACATTTCATGCAGAGCCTGAGCCACGCCTTGCAGTTGCCGCTGTTTGCGCTGGACTATCGCCTGACACCCGAACACCCGTATCCAGCACAACTCGACGACGCGATTAGTGCCTATCGCTACCTGCTGGCGCAAGGCATGGCGCCACAGAAAATCGTCATCGCCGGCGATTCGGCCGGCGGCCAATTGGTGTTGAACATGCTGGTGCGCCTGCAGGAGCTGAGTCTGCCACAGCCGGCCATCGGCATCGCACTTAGCCCTTGGACCGATAGCGGCCTGCGTGGTGCCAGCCAGTTTGGCAACGATGTCTACGACATGGTGCAGGGCTACCAGACACAGCTATTCTCGCGTTGGCTAAAGGCCGGCACGCCCTACACCGATCGGGATGTCTCACCGATTTACCGCCAGTTTAAAGACACCGCACCGGTTTACTTGCAGGCCGGCGGCAAGGAAATCCTCGTTGACATGATTCGCGATTTTGCGCACGAGCTGAAACAGCAGGGCGCCACGGTGCTGCTCGATGTCTGGCCGCACATGACTCATGAGTTCCACGCTTATGGTGGTACTCTGCCCGAAAGTCGCGCGGCCATCGCCCGCATCAAAACTTCCATCGCCTGGTCACAGCAGAGTGCCAGCAGTACGTTTCCGGCAATAGAGGAAACCGAAGTGTCGCAGCTAAGCGAGCCCGTGCCGGACCTCTGTTCTGCCTAACACGATAATTGCCGCTTTGCTTGATTGCAATGGCTCATATCTTGGCTCGGTGCCCGATCTCAATTGTAATGGCGAAGGTGGGTACGCTGAGCCAAGTATTGCGGGTTGACGGCGTCAACCCGCGCCAAATGCCGCATGAGTGGATCATTGCCCCGTGGATTCTGCGGGCTACGCCTTTTGACGGCCTTGCACTACCATAGCTGTCGATGTGGGCTTGGCTTCGATATCGGCCTGCAAGCCGCTCTGCTGTTGGTTCACAGGCCGGGCTGCAAGGTAATGCCAGCGCGGCTTGCAGGGTAGCTTTTCCCTGGCCGATGTTGGTGTTGTTCGCTGGATTGCGCAGATTAAGGCGGGTCTCGCTGTTCATTGATTGCCTGTTTTCGCCTGCGCTGCAAGCGTGTCTGGCACGAACAACGTAAAGAAGAGTGCAGCGGCTGATTCAAGGCATTTGGGCAACAAAAAAGCGGGCCGCAGCCCGCTTTCCGGAGAAGAATCTGTCAGCGATTAGCCGAGCAGGTGCGCAACTGCGGCGCCTTCTTCTTGCAGCTCTTTCAGGGTTGCGTCCATGCGGGCGCGGCTGAATTCGCTGATTTCGATGCCTTGAACGATGGTGTATTTGCCATCTTTGCAGGTCACCGGGTAGCCGTAGATGACGCCGGCCGGAATGCCGTACGAACCATCCGACGGGATGCCCATGGTAACCCAGTCGCCTTCCGGAGTGCCCAGAACCCAGTCACGGATGTGTTCGATGGCTGCGTTGGCTGCCGAAGCTGCCGACGACAGGCCGCGCGCCTTGATGATGGCTGCGCCGCGTTGCTGAACGGTCGGGATGAAGTTGGTTTCGAGCCAGGCCTGATCGTTGATCTGGCCCCAGGCGCCGGCACCTTCGACTTCTGCGCGGTTCAGATCCGGGTATTGGGTGGCCGAGTGGTTGCCCCAGACGGTCATCTTGGTTACTGCCGAAACCGGTTTGCCCAGTTTGGCGGCGATCTGCGATTTGGCGCGGTTGTGGTCCAGACGCATCATGGCAGTGAAGTTTGCCGGGTTCAGATCCGGTGCGTTTTTCATTGCGATGTAGGCGTTGGTGTTGGCCGGGTTGCCGACTACCAGGACTTTGACGTCACGCGAAGCAACGGCGTTCAGTGCCTTGCCTTGAGTGGTGAAGATCGCGCCGTTGGCTTCCAGCAGGTCTTTACGCTCCATGCCCGGGCCACGCGGACGTGCGCCAACCAGCAGGGCAACTTCTACGTCCTTGAATGCAACCATTGCGTCGTCGGTGGCAACGATGCCTTGCAGCAGCGGGAACGCGCAGTCTTCCAGCTCCATTACCACGCCCTGAACGGCGGCCATGGATTGCGGAATGTCCAGCAGTTGCAGAATGACCGGCTGGTCTTTGCCCAGCATTTCGCCACTGGCGATACGGAACAACAGGCTGTAACCGATTTGACCGGCGGCACCGGTGACGGCAACACGAACAGGACGCTTCATATTGACTCCCAAAACTAACAAGTTGATTAACTGCGTGGTTACGCGAAATCGTCAAGGGTATCGATATCGAACCTTGACGCTACTGAGCTGAAGTTGATTTTTCCCGGCACTATCGAGTGTGATCCCGGTTGCCGACCACAAGCGGCGAAAAACAGAGCTGCCGATAATAACATGGCGCCCGGATTTAGGCATCATTATAGGCTTGCCGATTTAGCGCTTTCCTGTGCTGTGTTTTGCATGTCTTGTGTCTTATATAAGACATATGTGGACATCGAATTTGGTGGATGGTAAAAAGCTGCATGAATCGAGTTGCCGTTAGCCGGGCTCCCCTTTATTCGCAGGTCAAGTCGGCATTGCTGGATGCGCTGGAGGCTGGCGAGTGGTTGCAGGATGATATGCTGCCGAGCGAATTCGAGCTGGCCGACCGCTTCGGTGTCAGCCAGGGAACGGTGCGCAAGGCTCTGGATGAGCTGGTTGCCGAGCAGGTGTTGAGCCGGCGGCAGGGTAAGGGTACTTTCGTCGCCAGTTATCCGGATGAGTGGGGCAGGGTTGGTTTTGTGCTGCAGGACGACTTTGCTGCGCATGAATTCGAGCCGTTGCAAGCCGAATTGCTCAGTTGTGCCCGTGCCAATGCAGCCGAAAGTGTGGCGGCGGCGCTGCAACAGCGGCGCGGTGCGGCGGTGGTGCAAGTGCGGCGTCTGTTGCGCATACGCGATCAGGCAGTGGCGGTCGAGGATGTGATCCTGCCGCTGGATTTGTTCGACGGCCTGGATTCGCGCAAGATCAAGCAGTGCGGCGGCGCCTTGTATGAGCTTTATCACCGGGTGTTCGGTGTGCGCGTGGTGAATACCCGTGAAATGGCGCGTGCCGGCAGTGCGGATCGTGACGAGGCGCGCCTGTTGGCGGTGGAGGCGGGCGCAGCGCTGCTGGAGGTGGTGCGTGTCGCTTATGCTGCGGCAGATCGTCCGGTTGAATGGCGGCGTGTGGTGTGTCGAAATGACGTGTATTCGTACACCAATCGGCTATAAAGCTAGTTAAATCCTGATATTGCGATGTTGCGGCGCAATATTTTGCGAGATTGTCAGGGCTTCCGGGCTTATGACGGGGCGGGTTTTTTGTTAAAATCGCGAGGTTTGGCTGGTGGCGGCGCAACATGACTGGCAGGTTGGCTGATTCAAAAGATCGCCGGAATGCCAGGGTGTCGTCCGGGTCAATTGCTTTAGAGAGCGGTTGGTCGGGTGGTTGAGATTGGCCGGATCTTCAAAGATAGCGGGCTTCGGGATGGTTCCGGAGCTGCATTAGAAAACACTAAGGGAAAACGAGATATGCAAAAACAAAGGCCCAAGCACCTGGATCTGCCGAAGATCCGGTTGCCCCTCCCCGGCGTGGTCTCCATTTTGCACCGCGTCAGCGGCGCCGCAATGTTCCTTGCCTTGCCGCTGGTGATCTGGCTGTTGCAGGGTACGCTCAGCTCGGCAGAGACATTCGATTGCTACAAATCGGCTGTCGGCAATCCGCTTGTCAAGGTGATCCTGCTCGGCCTGCTGTGGTCGTTCATGCATCACGCATCTGCCGGTGTGCGTTTCCTGTTTCTGGATATGCACAAGGGTACCGAATTGCAGGCCGCTCGTGCCACTGCCAAGGCAGTGCTGGTTGTGAGTCTGGGTCTGACTGCCGTAGTAGGAGCAATCGTATGGTGAACCGCATTGTAGTAGGCGCGCATTACGGCCTGCGTGACTGGCTGGCGCAACGTGTCACCGCAGTGGTGATGCTGGTTTATGTAGTCGGACTGGTTGCCCTGCTGCTGAGTGCTTCCGGTACCGGTTACGAAGGCTGGAAGGCACTGTTCCAGCAGACATGGGTACGTGTGTTTTCCACCGTTACCGTCATCGCGGTGCTGTACCACGCCTGGGTTGGTGTGCGCGATATCTGGATGGACTACGTTCAGCCGGTCGGCATCCGCCTGACATTGCACGTGTTGACCGTGCTGTGGCTGGTTGGTTGTTTCGTTTACGCTGCTAAAGTTCTGTGGGGTGTGTAATGGCTGTAACCGTTCGTCAATTTGATGCAGTAATTGTTGGCGGTGGCGGTGCTGGTCTGCGTGCCGCACTGCAACTGTCCGAAGCCGGCCTGAAAACCGTCGTCCTGTCGAAAGTATTCCCGACCCGTTCCCACACCGTTGCCGCGCAGGGTGGTATTTCCGCCGCGCTGGGCAATGTGCAGGAAGACAAGTGGGAATGGCATATGTACGACACCGTAAAAGGTTCGGACTGGCTGGGCGACCAGGATGCCATCGAGTTCATGACCCGCAACGCGATCGATGCGGTAATCGAACTGGAACACTTCGGCATGCCGTTTGACCGTGTCGACTCCGGTCGTATCTATCAGCGCCCGTTCGGTGGCCACACCGCCAACTTCGGCAAGACCCCGGTACAACGTGCCTGTGCCGCTGCCGACCGTACCGGTCACGCGATGCTGCACACGCTGTATCAGCGTAACGTGCGCGCCAAGACCCAGTTCTTCGTTGAATGGATGGCACTGGATCTGATCCGCGACAGCGAAGGCGATGTTGTCGGTGTGACTGCACTGGAGATGGAAACCGGCGAGATCATGGTACTGCATGCGAAAGCCGTGTTGTTCGCGACCGGCGGTTCAGGTCGTATCTTCGCTGCATCGACCAATGCCTTCATCAATACCGGTGACGGCTTGGGTATGTGTGCCCGCGCCGGCATTCCGCTGGAGGACATGGAGTTCTGGCAGTTCCACCCGACCGGCGTGGCCGGTGCCGGCGTGTTGATTACCGAAGGTGTGCGCGGCGAGGGCGGTATCCTGCTCAATGCCAATGGTGAACGCTTCATGGAACGTTACGCGCCGAACCTGAAAGACTTGGCTCCGCGCGACTTCGTTTCGCGCTGTATGGCGCTGGAAGTGCTGGAAGGGCGTGGCTGTGGCAAGGAAAAGGATCACGTGTTGCTGAAACTGGACCACCTCGGCCCGGATATCATCAAGCAGCGTCTGCCGTCGATCCGCGAAATCGCGATCAAATTTGCCGGCGTCGATCCGATCAAGGAACCGATTCCGGTTATCCCGACTTGCCACTATCAGATGGGCGGTATTCCGACCAACTATCTGGGCGAAGTGATTACGCCGCAGGGCGACAATCCGGAAGTACGCGTCAACGGCTTCTATGCTGCCGGCGAGTGTGCCTGTACCTCGGTGCACGGTGCCAACCGCCTCGGTACCAACTCGCTGCTCGACCTGGTGGTGTTCGGCAAGTCGGCCGGTAACAGCATGATCGACTTCATCCGCAAGGAGCGTCCGACGCACAAGCCGCTGCCGGAAAATGCTGCCGACTTCAGTCTGGCGCGCGTTAACCGCATCGACACCCAGACCAACGGCGAAGATGTCTCTGCCGTACGTACCGCGATGCAGAAAGTGGTTCAGGCGCGTGCCGGTGTATTCCGCACCGACAAGAATCTGGCGCTGGGCGTGACCGAGATCAAGGAAGTGGCCGAGCGCGCCAAGCGCACCCAGATCAAGGACAAGAGCAAGGTATTCAACATGGCTCGCGTCGAAGCGCTGGAGATGGAAAACCTGATCGAAGTTGCCGTAGCGACCCTGATTTCGGCCGAAGCCCGCAAGGAGTCGCGTGGCGCCCATGCGCACGATGATTACCCGAACCGTGACGACGAAAACTGGATGAAGCATACGCTGTTCGACTCGGCAAGCCGCACGCTGAGCTACAAGCCGGTGCACACCAAGCCGCTGTCGGTGGAATACATTCCGCCAAAAGAGCGCACGTTCTAATCGGTCGGGAAGGATTGCAAGATGAAAACCAAATTCAGTATTTATCGCTACAACCCGGACGTCGATGCCAAGCCCTACATGCAGGACTATGAGATCGAGCTGGAGCCGTCCGACAAGAAACTGCTCGATGCCCTGATGCGCCTGAAGAGCGTTGATGACTCGTTGAACTTCCGCCGTTCGTGCCGCGAAGGCGTGTGCGGTTCGGACGCAATGAACATCAATGGCAAGAACGGCCTGGCCTGTGTCACCGATGTGGTCGATCTGAAACAGCCGATCACCCTGCGCCCACTACCGGGCATGCCGGTGATCCGCGACCTGATCGTCGACATGACCCAGTTCTTCAAGCAATACCACTCGATCAAGCCTTACGTGCAGAACGACGAACCGGCACCGCAGCGTGAACGCCTGCAGTCGCCGGAAGAGCGTAAAGAGTTGGATGGCCTGTACGAGTGCATTCTGTGCGCCTGCTGCTCGACTTCGTGCCCGTCGTTCTGGTGGAATCCGGACAAGTTCGTCGGCCCGGCCGGCCTGCTGGCGGCGTACCGCTTCCTCGCGGATACCCGTGACCAGGCAACCAACGAGCGTCTGGACAATCTGGAAGACCCGTACCGTCTGTTCCGTTGCCACACCATCATGAACTGTGTTGACGTTTGCCCGAAAGAACTGAATCCGACCCGGGCGATCGGCAAGATCAAGGAAATGATGATCAAGCGCGCAGTATGAGCGAACTCGATCGTATCCGCTGGCGTTCGCGTCGGGGTTTGCTGGAGCTGGATCTGGTGCTGGAGAAGTTTCTCGACCGGTATCTGCAGCAGCTGGATCAGGAACAACTGGATAGCTACAAGGATCTGTTGTTCCTGCCCGACAACGACCTGCTGGATTTTGTCGATGGCCGCCGGGATTGCCCGGAACCGCGCATGCAGCAGCTGATCGTGCTGATGCGCGATTGCTGGCAGGCGGCGCAGAACGATTGCAGCCAATAAATACAAGCATCGGCGGCTGGCCGCCGGTGGACTGAATCAAAGAGTTTTTATAAGGAGCTTTTCCGCATGGAAAACCGTAAAGTTACACTGACATACAACGATGGCAAGGATTCGCAGGACTTCCCGGTGCTGCCGGGCACATTAGGTCCGGATGTAGTCGATATCCGCACTTTCGGCAAAACCGGCATGTTCACTTTCGACCCCGGCTTCCTGGCGACTTCTGCCTGCGAATCCAAGATCACCTTCATCGATGGCGATCTGGGCCAGCTGTACTACCGCGGTTACCCGATCGAGCAACTGGCAGAGAACAGCGACTACCTGGAAGTCTGCTACCTGTTGCTGAACGGCGAACTGCCGACTGCAGAACAGAAAGCCAAGTTCGACTACACCGTTATGCGCCACAACATGCTGCATGACCAGATCCTGTCGTTCTTCAAGGGCTTCCGTCGCGATGCACACCCGATGGCGGTAATGGTTGGTGTGGTTGGCGCCTTGTCGGCCTTCTATCACGATTCGCTCGATATCAACGATCCGCACCATCGCGAAGTATCGGCTTTCCGCCTGATCGCGAAAGTGCCGACCATTGCTGCACAGGCTTACCGTTACAACAAAGGTCTGCCGTTCTCGTATCCGAAGAAAGGTCTGACCTACGCCGAGAACTTCCTGCACATGATGTTCTCGACTCCGGTCGAAGAATACAAAGTCAGCCCGGTGCTGGCTCGTGCGCTGGATCGCATCCTGACACTGCACGCCGATCACGAACAGAATGCATCGACTTCGACCGTGCGTCTGGCCGGTTCGTCGGGTGCCAACCCGTTCGCCTGTATCGCTGCCGGTATCGCCTGTCTGTGGGGCCCGTCGCACGGCGGCGCCAACGAAGCCGTACTGAAGATGCTGGACGAAATCGGTTCGGTCGAAGCGGTTCCGGCATTCATGGAAGGCGTGAAAGCCAAGACCCACAAACTGATGGGCTTCGGCCACCGCGTTTACAAGAACATGGACCCGCGCGCCGCTATCATGCGTGAAACCTGCCACGAAGTGCTGACCGAACTGGGTCTGGAAAACGATCCGAAGTTCAAGCTGGCAATGGCGCTGGAAAAAATCGCACTGGAAGATTCGTACTTCATCGAGCGCAAGCTGTACCCGAACGTCGATTTCTACTCGGGTATCGTGCTGTCGGCGATCGGCATTCCGGTTTCGATGTTCACTCCGATCTTTGCGCTGGCACGTACCGTGGGCTGGATCTCGCACTGGACCGAAATGATTGCCGATCCGGGCATGAAGATCGGCCGTCCGCGTCAGCTGTACACCGGTGCACAACGTCGCGACTACGTTGCGCTGGAAAAACGCAAGTAATCAGGTAGCAAACACGGCCCGCTTTCGCGGGCCGTGACGTAATGAGCTAAATGCGTTGATGATCGTGGCTTTTTTGCCCTCTGCGAGGGCAGGGTTTGCTTTTGCCATGCCGATTGCGGCAGGCCTTTGCTCACCCGCAAGAAACGCCACGACCATGCCTCGGAACGGGGGACGCATGTAGCAGTTTGTTGAAATCATCCCAGCTGGAGAAATGGGGGCAACCACTATGATGCACACAATGCTGAGCAATTCTTACCTGTTTGGTGGGAATGCGCCGTTCGTAGAAGAACTATATGAGGCCTATCTGGCCGATCCCGCTTCCATTACCCCTGAGTGGCGGGACTATTTCGACAAGCTGCAACAACTGCCGGGCGCGGCAGATCGCGATATTCCGCATGCGCCGATTCAGCAATCCTTTGTCCAACTGACCAAGCAGCCGCGTTTTGCCAATGCGCAAAGCGCCGCATCGCAGCAGGAAGCGACGCAGAAGCAGGTGCAGGTGCTGCGCATGATCAGCTCCTACCGCATTCTCGGCGTGCGTCACGCCAACCTTGACCCGTTGCGCCGTTACGACCAGCTGGAAGTTCCCGAGCTTGATCCGGCTTACCACGGCTTTACCGCCGAAGACATGGCGGTAACATTCAACACCGGTTCGCTGACCGGGCCGAAAACCGCGCCGCTGTCGGAAATCCTCAACATCCTCAAGCAGACTTACTGCGGTAATGTCGGTGTTGAGTACATGCACATCATCAACTCCGAGCAGAAAAAGTGGATTCGTGAGCGTTTCGAATCGGTGCGTTCGCGCCCCGAATTCAATGCCGCGAAGAAACGCCGCATTCTCAAGCAGCTGACCGCCGCCGAAACGCTGGAAAAATACCTGCACACCAAATACGTCGGCCAGAAACGCTTCTCGCTCGAAGGCGGCGAAAGCATGATCGCGGCGATGGACGAGCTGATTCAGAGTGCCGGCGAAAAAGGCGTGCAGGAAATCGTGCTCGGCATGGCGCACCGCGGCCGTCTGAACGTATTGGTGAATACGCTGGGCAAACTGCCGCGCGACCTGTTCTCCGAATTCGAAGGCAAGCACAGCGACGATCTGTCGTCCGGCGACGTCAAATACCACAACGGCTTCTCGTCGAACATCCCGACTCCGGGCGGCCCGATCCACGTTTCGCTGGCATTCAATCCGTCACACCTGGAAATCGTCAACCCGGTGGTCGAGGGTTCGGTGCGCGCACGTCAGCAGCGCCGCGGCGATCGTACCGGCGACCAGGTGGTGCCGGTGTTGCTGCACGGCGATGCCGCATTCGCCGGCCAGGGCGTGGTAATGGAAACCTTGGCGCTGGCCAACACCCGTGGCTATGGCACTGGCGGCACCATTCATTTCGTCATCAACAACCAGATCGGTTTTACTACCTCCGATCCGCGCGATTCGCGTTCGACCCTGTACTGTACCGACATCGCCAAGATGGTCGATGCACCGATTTTCCACGTCAACGGCGACGATCCGGAAGCGGTGATTTTCGTACTGCAGGCGGCGCTGGATTTCCGCATGCAGTTCAAGAAAGACGTCGTGATCGATATGGTCTGCTTCCGCAAGCTCGGCCACAACGAAGCCGACGATCCGTTCGTTACCCAGCCGATGATGTACAAGAAAATCGGCCAGCATCCGGGCACGCGCAAGCATTACGCCGATCGCCTGGTAACCGAAGGTGTGATCGGCGCCAACGAAGCCGACGAAATGATCCAGGCTTACCGTGCAGCGCTGGACCGTGGCGAACACGTTGAGCAAACCCGGCTGTCGGACTACCAGCGCAGCTATTCGATCGACTGGACCCAGTTCAAGGGTACCCACTGGGCGCATCCGGTCGAGACCGCTGTGCCGCTGGGCGACCTGCAGCGCCTGGCTGACAAAGTCACCTCCATTCCGGCCGATTTCAAACTGCATCCGGGCGTGGCGAAAAACGTGATCGAAGCGCGCAAGCGTATGGGCAAGGGCGAAATTCCGCTCGACTTCGGCATGGCTGAAACCCTGGCTTATGCATCGCTGCTGGAATCGGGTTACGGCGTACGTCTCTCGGGCCAGGATTGTGGCCGCGGCACCTTTACCCATCGTCATGCGGTGCTGCACGATCAGGCGCGCGAACGTTGGGATCAAGGGGCTTATGTTCCGCTGCGCAATCTGTCGGAGAAGCAGGCCAGTTTCCTGGTGATCGACTCGCTGTTGTCGGAAGAAGCGGTGCTGGGCTTCGAATATGGCTACGCCTCGGCCGAGCCGAACGAACTGGTGATCTGGGAAGCGCAGTTCGGCGACTTCGCCAACGGTGCGCAGGTGGTGATCGATCAGTTCATCACTTCCGGTGAAACCAAGTGGGGCCGTTATTGCGGCCTGGTAATGAGCCTGCCGCACGGCTACGACGGCCAGGGCCCGGAACACTCGTCATGCCGCGTCGAGCGTTATCTGCAGATGTGTGCCGAGCACAACATCCAGGTGGTGATGCCATCGACTGCCGCACAGTGGTTCCATGTCTTGCGTCGGCAGATGTTGCGCCCGTATCGCAAGCCGCTGATCGTGCCGTTGTCGAAGCGTTTGCTGAAAGCCAAGGAAGCCTCGTCGGACATCAACGATCTGGTTAACAGCGGCTTCAAGACCGTGATTGGCGAGGCCGATGCCAATATCGATGCGAAAAAGGTCAAACGCGTGGTCGTATGTGCCGGTCAGGTGTACTACGACTTGGTTAACGCCCGCCGCGAGCGCGAAGTCAACGATGTCGCCATCCTGCGTCTGGAGCAGCTCTATCCGTTCCCGACCGATACCTTCCGCGAGGAATTGGCAAAATTCCCCGCAGCCAAGGAAGTCATGTGGGTGCAGGAAGAGCCGCGCAATCAGGGCGCCTGGCTGCAGATTCGCCATCGTCTCGAAGCCGGTCTGGGGCCGAAGCAGACGTTGTCGTATGCCGGCCGCGTATCGTCGGCATCGCCGGCGGTCGGCTATATGAGCAAACACGTCGCGCAGCTCAAGGCCTTCCTCGAAGAAGCGATGACGCTGAAAAAGTAATCCAGATCACAACAGTAGAGATAGATCGCGCCCGGCGAGCCAAAAGCGCCGGGCGGAAATGAAGAATCGGAGATAACGATGCTGATTGAAGTAAAAGTACCGCAACTGCCTGAATCCGTAACCGAAGCGACCCTGGTGTCGTGGCACAAGGCCGAAGGTGAATATGTCCAGCGCGACGAAAACCTGATTGATCTGGAAACCGATAAGGTGGTACTGGAGTTGCCGGCGCCGCAAGCCGGGGTGCTGGTAAAAATCATCAAAAAAAGCGGCGACACTGCCGTCAGCAATGAGTTGATCGCGCAGATCGATACTGAAGCCAAAGCCGGTGACGTTGCTCCGGCGGCAGCGCCTGCGCCCGCAGCTGCCGCCCCGGCTGCCAAGCAAGAGGCTGCTGCCAGCCCGGCAGCGCGCAAGCTGATCGAAGAAAATAATCTGAATGCCAGCGCGATTGACGGCACTGGCCGTGGTGGTCGCGTAACCAAAGAAGACGTGGTCAACAAACTGGCAACCCCGGCAGCTGCGCCTGCCGCCGCACCGGCTGCAGCAGCTCCGGTTGCCGCAGCGCCATCGTTGCTGGCTGCAACCCCGGCTGCCGTTAACGTGCAGAACGTGCTGGCTGGTCGCCCGGAACAACGTGTGCCGATGTCGCGTCTGCGTCAGCGCGTGGCAGAGCGTCTGGTGCAGTCGCAGCAGACCAACGCGATCCTGACCACCTTCAACGAGCTGAACATGCAGCCGGTGATGGATCTGCGCAACAAGTACAAAGACAAGTTCGAGAAAGAGCACGGCGTCAAACTCGGCTTCATGTCGTTCTTCGTCAAGGCTGCAGTGCATGCGCTGAAGAAATACCCGGTGCTGAATGCCTCGGTCGATGGCACCGATATCATCTACCACGGTTATTTCGACATTGGTGTGGCAGTGGGCAGCCCGCGTGGTCTGGTAGTGCCAATCATCCGCAATGCCGATCAGCTGAGCCTGGCGGAAATCGAGAAACAGATCGCCGATTACGGCAAACGTGCGCAGGAAGGCAAGCTGGGCATTGAAGAACTGACCGGTGGTACTTACACCATCTCCAATGGCGGCACTTTCGGCTCGATGATGTCGACCCCGATCATCAACCCGCCGCAGGCTGCGATTCTCGGCATGCATGCCACCAAGGAGCGTGCCGTGGTCGAAAACGGCCAGGTGGTGGTGCGGCCGATGATGTATCTGGCACAGTCCTACGATCACCGCATCATCGACGGCCGCGAAGCGGTGTTGAGCCTGGTGGCGATCAAGGATGTGCTGGAAGACCCGTCGCGCCTGCTGCTCGACCTGTAATTCGGTAACCCTTGATCCGAAGTCACTGTAGGGTGGGTTAGCCGCCGCGCGGCGTAACCCACCGCATCAATGGTGGGTTACGCCTACGGCTAACCCACCCTACATGAGGAATCCCCATGTCCAAATCGTTTGACGTAGTCGTAATCGGCGGTGGCCCCGGTGGCTATGTTGCTGCCATCCGCGCCGCACAACTGGGCTTTAATACCGCCTGTATCGATGAAAACAAGAATGCTGCCGGCAAGGCTGCATTGGGCGGCACCTGCCTCAATGTCGGTTGCATTCCATCCAAGGCGCTGCTGGAATCGTCGGAAAACTACTACCGCATCAATCACGAATTCGCCGCGCACGGCATCAGCGTCAAGGACGCCAAAATCGACGTCGGCCAGATGATCGCGCGCAAGCAAAAGATCGTTGACCAGTTCACTGGTGGCATCCAGTTGCTGTTCAAGAAGAACAAGGTTGCCAGCATCAACGGCCACGGCAAGATTCTCAAACGTGAAAACGAAAAGTGGCAAATCGAGGTAACGGGTGACAATCCGGAAATCATCGAAGCCCAGCATGTGATCATTGCTTCCGGCTCCAAGCCGCGTTATCTGCCGGGTATCGCTGTCGATAACGTCGACGTGCTCGACAACGTCGGCGCGCTGGATCTGCAAGAAGTGCCGAAACGCCTCGGTGTAATCGGTGCCGGCGTGATCGGCCTGGAAATGAGCAGTGTCTGGCGTCGTCTCGGTGCCGAAGTCACCATCCTCGAAGCCATGCCGGCATTCCTCGGTGCCGCTGACGAAGAAGTGGCCAAGCTGGCGCAGCGTATTTTCACCAAGGAACTCGGTCTGAAAATCGAAACCGGCGTGAAAATCGGCGAAGTGGTCAAAGACAAGAAGGGCATCAAGATCAATTACGAAGACGCTGCCGGTGCCAAACAGGTACTGGATTGCGACAAATTGATCGTTGCCGTGGGCCGGGTGCCGAACACAGACAATATCGCCGCACCGGAAGTCGGCCTGCGCATCGATGCTCGCGGCTTTATCGAGGTGGATGGCCATTGCCACACCGGTACCCCGAATATCTGGGCAGTGGGTGACGTGGTACGTGGCCCGATGCTGGCGCACAAAGCGTCGGAAGAAGGCGTTGCCGTGGCTGAGCGCATTGCCGGCCAGGCGGGCCATGTCGATTTCAACACCGTGCCGTGGGTGATCTACACTCAGCCGGAAATCGCCTGGGTCGGCAAGACCGAGCAACAGTTGAAGGCCGAAGGCGTGGATTACAAGAAGGGCTCGTTCCCGTTTGCCGCCAATGGCCGCGCGCATGGCATGAACGCCGCAGTCGGCTTCGTCAAGATGCTGGCCGATGCCAAGACTGACCGCATCCTCGGCGTACATATCGTTGGCCCGTTTGCCTCTGAGCTGATCTCCGAAGCGGTGGTGGCGATGGAATTCAAGGCTTGCAGCGAAGATATCGCCCGCATCATCCACGCCCATCCGTCGTTGTCGGAAGCGATGCATGAAGCTGCGCTGGCCGTGGATAAACGCGCTTTGCACAGTTGATGTAGGGTTTTCCTGAAGTGTCCTCGGCGGCTGGCCCGGCTATGCTGCCGAAGTTTTGCTGAATAACGATCTGGAGCCTGCCCGGTTCGCCGGGGCAGGCTCTCAACTGGAATACAAGGAAAGTTCAGATGAATCTGCACGAGTATCAAGCCAAGGAGCTGCTGGCCAAATACGGCCTGCCGGTACAACAGGGCATTCTCGCCAACACCCCGGAAGAAGCCGCCAACGCTTTCCGCGGTCTGGCTGGCAAATTTGCCGTGATCAAGGCGCAGGTGCATGCCGGTGGTCGCGGCAAGGCCGGTGGCGTGAAAGTGGTCAAATCCGCTGACGAAGCTGCCGAAGTGGCGAAAAACCTGCTCGGCACCCGTCTGGTGACTTACCAGACTGACGCTGGCGGCCAGCCGGTACACAGCGTGCTGGTGTGCGAAGACATGTACCCGGTGCAGCGCGAACTGTATCTGGGTGCGGTGGTGGATCGCGGCACTCGCCGCGTAACCTTCATGGCCTCGACCGAAGGTGGCGTCGAGATCGAAGAAGTGGCGCACAACACCCCGGAAAAAATCCTCAAGGTAACGGTTGACCCGCTGGTTGGCCTGCTGCCGTTCCAGGCACGTGAAGTCGGCTTCCAGCTGGGCCTGAACGATGAGCAGATCAAGCAGTTCACCAAGCTGATGACCGGCGCTTACCGTGCTTTTGTCGAAAACGATTTCGCGTTGTTCGAAATCAACCCGCTGGCCATTCGTGGCGACGGCAGCCTGTGCTGCGTCGATGCCAAGGTCGGCATCGACTCCAACGCCATGTTCCGTCAACCGGCACTGGCCGCTGCGCGCGACAAATCGCAGGAAAATGAGCGCGAGCTGAAAGCTTCCGAGTTCGACCTGAACTACGTTGCGCTGGAAGGTAACATCGGCTGTATGGTCAACGGCGCCGGCCTGGCGATGGCGACCATGGACATCATCAAGTTGTATGGCGGTCAGCCGGCCAACTTCCTCGACGTCGGCGGTGGCGCAACCAAAGAGCGCGTGATCGAAGCGTTCAAGCTGATCCTGGCCGATCCGTCGGTGCAGGGCGTGCTGATCAATATTTTCGGCGGCATCGTCCGTTGCGACATGATTGCCGAAGCGATCATCGCCGCGGTGAAAGAAGTCAACGTGACCGTGCCGGTTGTGGTGCGTCTGGAAGGCAACAATGCCGAACTGGGCGCGAAGATTCTGGATGAGTCGGG
>CALMFQ010000608.1 GCA_937863215.1 uncultured Pseudomonadota bacterium | reverse complement strand
GGCGCAGGTCGGCTTGTGACACCGGCGTTGTCGACAACCATCGACCGGCTCCTGATCGGCCAGATCCGGCCCTTCGGCCCGAATGGCGAACCCAGTGCCATTGCCAAGCAGCCCGTCGACCACCCGTTGCTGGCCGGCCCGTTCGGGCTGGTTGGCGATCGACAGGCGGACACCCGGCATCACGGAGGGCCGGACAAGGCCATCCATCATTATCCCGCGAAACATTACGCCGCCTGGGCCGAGGATTGCCCGCAGCTGCCACCCGCAGCACTGCAACCCGGCGGTTTCGGCGAAAACATCAGTTGTCTCGGGCTGGACGAAAGCAACGTTTGCGTGGGCGATGTGTTTCGCTGTGGCAGCAGCCTGCTGCAGGTATCGCAGGCCCGACAGCCCTGCTGGAAGCTGGCGCAGCGTTTCGGTATCGCCGACATGCCGCTGCGGGTGCAGCTTACCGGGCGCAGCGGATGGTATTACCGGGTGCTGGAGCCGGGCACGATAGAAGTCGGCTGTCCGCTGCAATTACTCGAGCGCCCTTATCCGCAATGGCCGCTGCAGCGGCTGTTGCAGCTGCTGTATCACGACTGCCTGAACCAGCCCGGTCTGCAGGCGATGGCTGCGCTGGAAGTGTTGCCGGATAACTGGCGCGAGCTGGCTCTGCGCCGGCTGCAGACCGCCCAGGTCGAAGACTGGTCGCGTCGCCTCACCATTCCAGAAACACAGGGAACCCATCGATGAACCGTTATGAAGTCGAAATTTGCCGGGACGGCAAACATTGGTGTCGCATCGTTGTCGACGCACCATGGTCGAATGAAGTGCTTGCAGACTTGCAGCAGCGTTTTGCCGCCGCGGACGGCTATGACTTGCGCCTGTTCCGGGCTGAGGAAACTAGCCGGCTGCTGGAGGCGAGCGGCGGCACGGTGAGGGTACTGGCGGTGGATTACAGACTGGAGGTTTTGCCGGGTCCGTTTTCGGGCTGAATGGTACCGGGGTCAACGGGCGCTGCTGTGTTCCAGTTCGCCGGCAATCCGGCTGTAAAGCGCGTAGCGCCGTTCGCCGATCTGTTGTGTGGCAACGGCGGCCTTGATGGCGCAGTTCGGTTCCGACAGGTGCCGGCAATTGGCGAAACGGCACCCCCCCAGCAGCGGGCGCATTTCCGGGAAATGCGCCGCCAGGCCGGCGGCGGCAATCTGTTTCAGGCCGAATTCCTGCATGCCGGGTGAATCGATGATGTCGCTGTCGTCATCAAGGTGATACAGCGTGGCATGGGTGGTGGTGTGTTTGCCGGAATCGAGGGCGGTCGAGATGTCTCCGGTGCGTACGTTGGCGTCCGGCAGCAAGGCGTTGATGATGGTCGATTTGCCCATGCCGGACTGGCCAATCAGCACGGTGGTGTGGCCGTGCAAATACGGTTGCGGACTGACCTGCTCCGCCCGTTTCAACAGCCCATTCCGGATACCCAAAAAAAGCCCCGTACGGGGCTTCAGATCGTCAAACGTCGCTTTATAGTTACTCAAACCAAGTGAGTATTTGTGAAGGGGTGAGGCGGTAGTTTACCGCAAATAAACATTTGTACAAATGTTTATTTGCGCTGCCAGCCCACTCGAAAGCGCAGTGATGCATAAAATTCACGCGATCTGCTCGTGAGCTATAGAACAACTTGCGCGCCCAGCTCAACAACTCGATTCGATGGAATCTTGAAGAATGCGGTGGCGCTGCCTGCATTCCGGAACATGGTGATGAACAGCAGTTCCCGCCAGTAGGCCATTTCAGATCCCAGCTTCGGTATCAACGGGTCGATCAAAAGCTTAATGGAGGGATAGATTTCGCAGGCATACGCGTCGCTCCTGCCGTCATCTAATCGTCAAAACGACATAGGTCGCATAACATGTCAGCAATGGGATGCTACGAAAACGCGAGATGCGTCCGCGCCACGGCAAGATTAGCAACACAGCCAATATGCCAAACAGCAACGTGATCGCTACTTCCTGCAACGGTGCTTGAATCGGATGGATGCTGGCGGCAATGCCGACAATGGCGAGACTGTTGAACAGATTGCTACCCAGCAGCGTGCCCAGCCCGACATCATCATGGCCGCGCCAGCGCGACAGCAGCGTGGTTACCAGCTCCGGCAGCGAAGTCCCTATCGCCACGACTGTCGCGCCAATAATGTAGCTGTGGATTCCCATGGCAGTGGCAATGCCACTGGCCCCGCTGACAAACAGACGCCCCGACAACACTAGGCACCCCAGCCCGGCCAAGGTAAACAGCCAAATGAGAGGGATAGGCTCCGGGGGCGAGAGGTCAGCCACGCCATCGAGCCGGTGCTGAATGGCTTGCCGGACGACCAATGCCAGCCAGCACAGAAACACTACCAGCAAGGCGTTGCCCTCACTACGCGATAGCGTGCCATCGGCCGCAAATAGCAAGGTTAGCAGCGGCACGGCGAGTGCCAGTGCAATATCGCGCCGCAGCTCGCCAATCTGTGCGGGCAGATGGCCGAACAGCAAGGCTATCCCCAGAATCAGCGCGACGTTGACCACATTGCTGCCAAGCGCGTCACCCAAGCCGATTTCGGGCTTGCCTGCCAAGGCTGCCATGCTCGATACCGTCAGCTCGGGACTAGAGGTGGCAAAAGCCGCCAGCGTGGTTGCCACCAGCAATTTCGGCAAGCGTAGCCAAGCCGCCAGGCCGAGCACACCCTTGAGAAATAGCTCCCCGCCGATAGCTGCCAAGGGAATGGCAGCGAGCAAGGCCAGCACGTCACCGATGGCAAGGACGGCGCTCACCGCTTACCTACTATGTGGCGAACGCGGCGATATCCGTTCACCTTGGACGGCATCAGGCAACCCTACAACATGCGAAATGCCAGCGCCGCGACCAGCGTAGGCGGCAACGCAGCCAGTAGCAAGCCCAGCGGATTGACGGACTGTTCGTCGAAATGGCCACGCAGGATGGCGATCCCAGCGGGATTGGGAGCGTTGGCAATCACGGTCAGACCACCCCCAGTTACAGCGCCGGCGACCAGGGCATATTTGAAGCTTTCCGACAGGCCTTCCACAAGCGACCCCAGGTAGGTCAGTGCAGCGTTGTCGGTAAAAGCGGTTAGGATGGTTGCACCGAAATACACCGCTTCACTGCTCATACTCATCAGCACGGGTTGAAGCCACCATTGTTGCTGGCCGCCCAACACCACCAGGCCTGCCAGGAAAAATGCCACCAACAGACCTTCGCGCAGAATCAAGCGATCTTGATGGCGCTGGTAAGCCGTTGCCACACCGAGGAAAAACAGGAATAAGCCCATGAATACCGCCGGGTGATGGGAAAATACCACCACTCCGGCGAGAAAGCCCAAGTGCACCAACGTCAACGACAAGGGAACCGATGCGGCGGGCTGGTCACTGCCTTGTGGCGACAGGCGCGCCAGCTCCCGGCCGAACAATACGGTTACCGCCAATGCGTTGATTCCAACGGCAACGGCAGCTTTCCAGCCAAACGTTGCCAGCATGAAATGGATATCCCACCCCCATTTCCCCGCCACCATCAGTACGGGCGGTGCAGCAAAGGGCGTCAGCGTCCCGCCGATCGAAATGTTCACAAACAGTACGCCGAGCGTGGCGTATTTCAGGCGCGACGATACGCCGCTGGCAAACACACGGTCAGCCAAAATCATCGCCGCTAGGGTCATCGCCGCCGGTTCGGTGATGAATGAGCCGAGCAGCGGCACCAGGGTTAATACAAGGAAATAAAACCCCAGACTACCGGCCAGCGGAACCAGTCGCGCCAGCAGATCGACCAATGCGGTGGCGGTCTGCAGGATCGGTCGCGTGCCGGCAATCACCATGATGGCGAAGACGAACATCGGCTCGGTGAAATTGCGGCTGTCGACGTAGTGGGTCGCGGCGATCGAACCATCGATGGCAAACATGGCGACAACCAGAACCAACGCCCAGAAGCCAAACACGACTTCGACTTCGCCGAGCAAATGCCACAGGCCGGCATGGGCGGGCTGCGTATGGGCCAGGTGTTCGAAATACTTGGTGGCAAAGGTGTGCAAAATGGCTACCGCAAACAGCGCGGCGCCGATCATCTGAATGGTGGTGGGCACCAGGAAGCTCCTGCGTAAAATGTTGGAGCTTACCGCAATTGTGCTGATTGCTGCGCCATCGGCCATTACGCCATATGAGCATGGTGGCGTGATCATTACCACCAATCTCAACGTCGACAACCGGGGCACAAGTTTGGCGACGCCGGAACGGCTACGACTCACCAGATCGACTCATACGTCATACCCGCCGCGTCGAAATTCACAGCGAGTCTCAATGTTTCGGGCACAGGACAGCAGAGAGCCTCGCCCTATCGATGGCCAGATAGAGATAAGACGAGAGCGGTGAGACGGCTACGTTTAGGCCGTTTGCTCTTTTTTGTAATACAAGGGCTGGAGGGGGGAGCTTCAACGCGAAAAAACAGCCATTAACCACGTGTACCTTTCTGTGGCGGCTTATCGACGCGTCACAGGCTGAATCAGCCTGGATCCCGAACGCCTGTGTAAGTCCAATGACTCCCGCAGGGCGTCCGGCGGTTTTCTGAGCCCAGCGGCCGTGCGGATGGCTACTTCGCGGAATAGGCAGCTGTCCGCTTCTGGCCGTCTGCAGCCAGTTACCAGCATGCACTCACATTAGAGGATGCGCTAGAACTGGCAAACCCGTGAGACATTCCGAAGTAGTTGGCCTGTTTGCCGATCAAATACCGCTTTCGTCGTCGCTATAGAGTTTGATCATGCGCATCTTCGGCAAATTCAGCGGAGGCAACGGCTCTCTATTCCCTTTTGACAGCATCTTGTTTGCCTCTTTGTGCAGCCGGAAAACCTGGCTGCGAACACCGGCAAACTGGGGCATCGCTGCCAACCCTGCAAATGCCGTTTCCAGACCGGTACGGTCACGCTGCTTCGCTCGCTCGATGACGTGCGCCTCCCACTCTCTGAAGCGTGCCGAACAAAGACGCCAAGTCCAGGTCGTATCCTTCTGTTTGACCCCGTCGGCATCCATCCATGCCTTCGGCAAGAGCGCCAGTTCGTAGTCACCGAAGTTGATCCGCCCTGCGACTCTTCGTGCATCAAAAACCGGTGCGGGTGGATGCGCCATCGTCACAATGCTGCCGATGCCGACCGTGCCGGTTATAAACCAGCGAACCGGATCAACGTCAGCGGCCTCGCGCCAATCTGGCGTGATCACCAACGAATGGTTGGCCTGCTCCTTTTTCTTGCGGTAGCTGCGGGCCGGCGCATCGGCGCGCAGCGCCAATCCCCGGCTCTCCCATTTTTCAATAAACGCAGCCAGCCGATTCCTTGGCACAGTACCTGCGCACCAATAGAAATGACCACTCGCAATTAGCCGTTGCAACGCCTGCATTGTGGCGCTGCTATTACGCGGAATCCTGATTAACTTTTCCATACATTGCACTCCTTTGAAAGCCAGCCGGATGGCTGGCGGCAAGATGTATAGGGAGCGCAGCGAGCAACAGTATTCGATTCAATACAGAGCCGTCCCAGGGGCGGCACAGAGACAGACTTAAAATGACGCGAATGCGACATTGAACTGGGTTTGGGGTTTGGGGGTTGCCCCCGGTGTCAGGATAGTTGTCGCGTCTTCTGATGGAGTGAATAGATAG
>CALMFQ010000607.1 GCA_937863215.1 uncultured Pseudomonadota bacterium | reverse complement strand
ATCGACGAGGCGGCTGCGGCGATCGACTGCAGTGTGACCGCCGAGACGGTTGGCCGTACCGGTGTGGAAATGGAGGCGTTGACCGCGCTCTCGACCGGGTTGCTGACGATTTACGATATGTGCAAGGCAGTCGATCGCGGCATGGTGATCGGCAATATCCGCCTGCTGGAAAAGCTGGGCGGCAAATCGGGGCATTGGCGCGCCGAATAACCGCTGCGTCCGGGTTAGCGTGCCTGGCCGCTACACACCGCGCACGCCGGATCGCGCTTCAGGCGCAGCGTGCGCCATTCCATCTGCAGCGCATTCAATAACAGCAGCCGGCCGTTGAGGCTGGTGCCGGTCGGGATCAGCAACTTCAGCGCTTCGGCCGCCTGCATGCTGCCAATGATGCCGACCAGCGGCGCGAATACGCCGAACAGCGCACACGGGCCGTCGTTGGCGTCGCCCTGGTCGGGAAACAGGCAGTGATAACAGGGCGCGTCGGCGTGGCGCAGGTCGAAGACGCTGATCTGGCCGTCGAAGCGTACCGCGGCACCGGAGACCAGCGGTTTGCGCAATTCGACACAGGCGCGGTTGACGGCGTGGCGGGTGGCAAAATTGTCGCTGCAGTCGAGCACGACATCGGCACTGGCGATCAGCGCGTGCAGCTGCTCGCCGGCCACGCGCTCGGGCAGCGCGGTGACGGAGCTGAAAATAGTGATTTGTGCCAGCCGTTCGCGCAGCGATTCGGCCTTGTTGCGCCCGATGCTGGCGCTGCTGTGCGCGATCTGGCGTTGCAGATTGGTATCGTCGACCTTGTCGTGGTCGCACACGGTGATCCGGCCGACTCCCGCGGAGCCCAGATAGAGACAGGCCGGCGAGCCCAGTCCGCCGGCACCGATTACCAGCGCATGACTGTCCTGCAGCCGTTGCTGGCCTTCGACACCGATTTCGTCCAGCAGGATGTGGCGGCTGAAGCGCAGTAGTTGTTGGTCGTTCATGGTGCCGAGTTTAGCAGCGCTGCCCGGAGCTGCCTATCGGCCGAAGGTAGGGGCGTCAGGCGACGTTGCCGTGGTTGAACTGCGTGGCTGCCGGCGCAATGGCGGCATCGGCACGTACTCCGGCGGTGAGGCCGAACTGATCCAGCCCCAGTTCCATTTCCACCTGCAGCAGCAAACCCTGCGGCACGATCACCGGTACGCTGTCGGCGCCGCGGCTGCGCAGCGCGTATAGCTGGCTGCGCCCGGACTCCACCAGTAGTTGCGTTGCAATCGAGCGGCGGCGCGAGTTGAGCACCGGTGGCAGCAATGGCCGGCCCTGATCGATCTGGCGAAATGCGTCGTTCAGTGCGTCGAGGTTCTCGATCAGGCTGCTCATGCCGCCACGGTCGCGAGTGATGCGGCTGGCCAGTTTTTCCATGCTGATCATCGCCACTGCGCCGTCTTCGTTCTTGAACATGCCGGCCAGCTCCGGAACCGCAAACGTTACCTCGCGGCATGCGCCGGACTGGGCTGAGTGCAAGGTTACGCTGATGGCCATGAATGTGTCTCCGGATATGTTTTAAGTAATATGTGAATGGCATTATCGTGTATTTCCATGAAAATGCCAAACGTATCAATGGACAAGCGCTGCCGTTGCTGCCGGCAATATGTGCCGCGTGTACCAAAAAACAAGGCCGCTTGCGCGGCCCTGTGCTGGTGTTGCCGGATGTTCGAGGCTTATTTCTTCTGCTGCAGGATCTGCTGCACTTTGAGCACGTTGAGTGCCTGCTGTAGCTGGTAATCCTTTTTCGATGCCATTTCCAGCGGTCCTTCCTGCTGTGCGGCATCGTCGCCGGCGGCGGCTTTGTCCTTGCCGGCTTCGCTGCTCTTGTCCTTCGGCGGTTCGGCCGGCTTGGCCTTGCTGTCCTTGTCGACTGCCTTGCCCTTCGGCTTGGTCTTGTCGTCCTTGTTTTCCAGGTGGCGTTCCAGGTCGGCCTCGCGCACCCGGAAACCCTGCGGCGCAGTGTTCAGGTTGACGATGGCTTCTTCGACCTCGACATCCGGTGCAATGCCCTTGGCCTGAATCGAACGCCCCGATGGCGTGTAGTAGCGTGCCGTGGTCAGTTTGATTGCGCTGGTTGCCGATAGCGGCAGCACCGACTGCACCGAGCCTTTGCCGAACGTCTGCGTGCCGACCAGAATCGCGCGTTTGTGATCCTGCAGTGCGCCGGCAACGATTTCCGATGCCGATGCCGAGCCGGAGTTGACCAGCACCACCATCGGCACGGTTTTTACTTCTTTCGGCAGGTTGGCCAGCGGGTCTTCCTTGAAGCCGCGCACGTAGTCTTCCTTATTGGTGAACTTGCGCATCTTGGCGTCCGCGATCCGGCCGTCGGTGTAGACCACCAGCGTATTGGCCGGCAGGAATGCCGCTGCCACGCCGACAGCCGAGTCGAGCAGGCCGCCCGGGTCGTTACGCAGATCCAGCACCAGGCCTTTCAGCGGTGCCTTGTTCTGCTTGTACAGGCCTTCCAGTGCCTTGCCCAGATCCGGTGTGGTGTGTTCCTGGAACTGGGTGATGCGCACATAGCCGTAGCCGTTGTCGAGCAGCTTGTTCTTCACGCTCTGGATCTTGATCACGGCGCGCGTCAGGGTAAACGTCAGTGGCTTGGCCTCGCCTTTGCGCAACACGGTCAGCTTGATGGTCGAATTCGGCTTGCCGCGCATGCGTTTGACCGCATCGTTGAGCGACAGGCCGCGCACATTGGTTTCGTCCAGCATCATGATCAGATCGCCGGCCTTCATGCCGGCACGATAGGCCGGGGTGTCCTCGATCGGCGAGATCACCTTGACGAAGCCGTCTTCCATGCCGACTTCCAGCCCGAGGCCACCAAATTCGCCCTGCGTGGTTTCGCGCAGCTCCTTGAATGATTCCTCATCGAGGTACAGCGAGTGCGGATCGAGGCCGAGCAGCATGCCGTTGATGGCTTCGCGGATCAGTTTCTTGTCTTCAACCGGTTCGACATAATCGGACTTGATGCGGCCGAATACCTCAGTGAATGCGCGCAGTTCTTCGATCGGCAGCGGCTGGGCGGTCGGCGCCGCGGCTGGCTGCGGTTCCTTGTTGGCGATGGCGCTGAAATTCAGGCTGATCAGCACGCCAACGACCACGCCGGCGGATACCAGGCTGAATTTCTGCATCGAATTGCGCATATGTATGTCTCCTGTCGCTTGCGCTGTACAACTGGTTGGCGGATCGAGTCGCGTGACTGCAATCCGCAACTGTAACTTGCCGGGCGTTTGAGTGCGCTCGGCGGTTGTGGTTCATTTTGTGTCGCCGCCGACGCAAATCAAGGTTGCTGTTAGAGACCGTTCACGATCTGTCGCGAGCAGCCTCTTAAAACCTTACCCACTGCGCCGGATCGAGCGGCGCGCCACGATGGCGAATTTCGAAGTATAAACCGGTTTCCGCATTGCCGCCGCTGTTGCCGGCGCGGGCTATGACGTCGCCTGCCTTGATCTGTGCGCCCACCTGTTTCAGCAGTGCTTCGTTGTGACCGTACAGGCTCATGTAACCGCTGCCGTGATCGACGATGATCAGGTTGCCGAAGCCGCGCAGCCAGTCGGCGAACACCACCTGTCCGGCGGCGATGACGTGGATTTCCTCGCCGCTGCGCGTGCGCACGAAAACCCCTTTCCAGTTGCCGGCACCTTCGGCACGGGCGCTGCCAAAGCGGTTGACGATTTCGCCGCCGGCCGGCTGGCGCAGCTTGCCGCGCAGGCTGACAAAGCCGCTGCTGCCACTGGGTTCGGTTTCGTTGGGCGGGGGCGGCGGTGGAGCCGGTGTTGTTCTGGGCTCGCTTCTGGGCGCTTTGGTCTCGGTTTGCTGGCGTGCTTTTTCCGCCCGCGCCAGCTTTTCCTGCCGCGCAGCGGCTTTCTGTGCCGCGATGCGCGCGGCGCGCTGGCGTTGCTGTTCGGCACGCTGGCGTTGTTCGATCAACTTGTTCAGATGATCGATCAGATTGGTCAGGCGTTTTTCGTCGTCGCGCAGGTGCGATATCTGGTTGCGCTGGGCGGAAATCTCCGATGCCAGTTTTTGCAGTACCTGCTGCCGATTCTGCTGTTGCTGTTGCAGTTCGGATTTTTGTGCTGATTTCTGGCTGCGGATGCGTGCCAGTTGCTGTTCGCGGTCGGTGATCTCGGCCACCAGCGCGTTCAATTCGCCAATTTCACGTTGCAGGCGTGCCAGTGTCTGTGCCTGTGCGCGTGCAATGTATTGGTAGTATTTGAGCTGGCGCGCCGCATCGGCCGGATTGCCGTTACTCAGCAGCAGGCGTGCGCTGTTGCTGGCACTGCCTTGCTTGTACTGGCTGCGCAGCAGTCTGGCCAGCTGCTGTTGCGAATCGAGCGTCTGGCGGCGTTTGGTTGCCAGCTGATTCTTGTAGAACTGCAGTTGCGACTGGGTCGCGGCATGGGCACTGGAAAGCTCGTCGAGCAGCCGGTTGGCCTCGCTGATGGCGCGTTCCGACTGCTTCAGCGCATCGCTGGCTTCGGCCTTGGTCGCTTCATTCTGCTGCAGCTCTTTTTGCAGTGAGTCGATCTGCGTGCGCAGCGACTGCAGCTCTTCCCTGGGTTTGCCCGGGTCGGGCGTGTCCGCGCTGTCCGCCGCGTGGGCAGGCAGCGCGGTCAGCGCCAATGCAAGCAGGGCCGGTCTGATCACGCCAGCTCGATCAGCGAGTGTCCGGTCATTTCCGCCGGCTGTTGCACACCCATCATGTACAGCAGGGTCGGGGCGATATCCTGCAGTGCGCCGGTAGAGGCGATTCTGGCCGGACGCCCGATATAGCAGCAGGGCACCAGGTTGGTGGTGTGCTGCGTGTGCACCTGATCGTGATCGGCGTCGTGCATCATTTCCGCGTTGCCGTGGTCGGCGGTGATCAACACTTCGGCGCCATTCGCCTGTGCTGCGGCCACCACGCGGCCGATGCAGACGTCGAGTGCTTCGATTGCCTGTTTGGCCGCTGCGAAATTGCCGGTGTGGCCGACCATGTCGCCGTTGGCGTAGTTACACATGATCGCCGCGTATTGCTTGCTTTCGATCGCCGCCACCAGTTTGTCGGTGACCTCCGGTGCGCTCATTTCCGGCTGCAGATCGTAAGTGGCGACTTTCGGCGACGGCACCAGAATGCGGTCTTCACCGGGGAACGGTTGCTCTTCGCCACCGCTGAAGAAATAGGTGACATGCGGATATTTTTCGGTTTCGGCAATCCGCAACTGTTTCAGTCCCAATTTGCCCAGATACTCGCCGAGCGTATTGTCGAAATGTTGCGGCGGGAACGCCACCGGGTTCTTGTAATCCTCACCGTAGCGCGACATCGAGCAAAAATAGCCGAGCTGCGGCCAGGCTTTGCGCCGGAAGCCGTCAAAACCGGGCCAGGTCAGCGCCTGAGTCATCTGGCGTGCCCGGTCGGCGCGGAAGTTGATGAAAATAACCGCGTCGCCGTCGGCAATCGGCGCCGCCGCACCAACCAGGGTCGGCTGGACGAATTCATCGTTTTCACCGCGCGCATAAGCCGCAGCCAACGCCGCTTCCGGGGTTGTTGCACTGAATGGCGCGATGCCTTGCGTCAGCATGTCGTACACCGGTTCGACGCGCTCCCAGCGCTTGTCGCGGTCCATGGCGAAGTAGCGGCCGGCGATGCTGCCGATAC
>CALMFQ010000606.1 GCA_937863215.1 uncultured Pseudomonadota bacterium | reverse complement strand
TCATGGGCATAAGGTTTGGCTTCGGTGTTGATGGCGGTCGATCCGGCGTGCAGACGCCAGTGATAGAGGATGTCAGGCAAATGGTCGATGCGTTTCGCCAGTGCGCTCAGACGCAATACCATGTCGTAATCCTGGCTGCCATTCATACTTGTGCGAAATGGGCCGGCCTGTTGTAACAGGGTGCGTTTTACGCAGACCTGATGGCCAAGGTAATTCTGGCTGCACAGCAGCATGGGTGACCAATCAGGCTTGAAATACGGGTAAACGCGCCTGCCATGCTCATCCAGTTTGTCTTCATCCGAATAGATCAGTTCGCTGTCCGGGTGCTGATTGATCCATAGAGCAAAACTGAGCAGGGTATGTGGCGCCAGTTCATCGTCGTGATCGAGAAAAGTCACATAATCACCGTTGGCAATACTTACTGCGGAATTGGTTGCTTCGGAGATGTGACCGTTTTCCGTGCGCCACACAATGCGGATACGCGGCTCTGCAGCAGCCTTTGCTGTCAGCATGCGGCGAATATGCGGAGCGGTAGAAGCATCGTCCGCCAGGCACAGCTCCCAATCAGGGTAAAGCTGCCTGGTAACCGATCCGATCATTTTGTCCAGCATGGCCGGATCGGTATTGAATATCGGCACGACCAGCGAAAACCGTGGCCGCCAGGCCATGCTGGCTAATAGTTGCGGCAATTGCTGGCGCAACTGTTCTATCCTGCTGTTTTGAATAGCAAGCCACCGGTCGTAGGGGGGGGGCTGAGTTGGCGCCGTTGGAGAAGAATCTGTAGCGGCGATATTTGGGGGCAGCAAAGGTTCCCGCAGCAACCGTTTGACGCCCAAGATGCCTTCTTTTTGCCAGCAGGAAAACAAGTCAGCGAGCAATGCGGGCCATGAATGATGCTGCTGACGCAGCAGGAGCATGGCCTTATGACTGATGCGTAACCTTAAACGCTGCCGAGACAGCCATGTCGAAGGCTTGCCAAGATGTAGTGTCATGCAATCAGGCCGCTACGGTTGGCGTGGAGGCGTATTGCGCCAGATTCGGGTTATAGAAAGGATCGCCGTTCAGCCGGTAAGGTGCGTATTTCAAATCAGACTGGATGAA
>CALMFQ010000605.1 GCA_937863215.1 uncultured Pseudomonadota bacterium | reverse complement strand
TATCCGGCCATGCCGGTGGTGGTGAAAACGCCTGCCTGCCCCACGACCGTATGCCCGCCACCGCCCGCCAGCAGCGGCAATTGGCATATCGAAACGCCTGCAGCCGGCCTGAAGGCACTGTTCTGCGACGCCAGCGGCAAACCGCTGGGATTTGCCCTGCTCGATGCCGCCAACGCGGAAAAACAGGCATTGACGGCGCAGATGCCAGCCTGGCTGGAAGCCCGATAAATCACGCCAAACGCATGCAAGCACGGCGTCTGGACTATAATCGGGGCAACGATGCCACCTGCATTGCAGCCTTCAGCGATACCGACAGGCCAGGATAGCCCCAATGTTTGACAAACTGTTCCGCCGCAACACCCCGGAAGCCTTCATCCAGAAGGCGCTCGCCATCATTGGCGATGCCGAGGCATTACCAGCGGTGCAAGGGCTGCGCAGCATCGATGAATGGCTGTCCGGCGCAATGGACAAATCCTTGCAGGCGCAAACCGGCCTGACGCTGCTGCAGCAAATCGACGAGCCGCTGCGCCAACTGCTGAAACGTGGCGAGAACGCGCTGTTCACCGGCTTTACCAACCCGACCAAGACTACGCTACTGCTGCAGACTGCCTTGCCGTTTGCACGCAATCTGACGCATTACTTCGCGCTCGGCCTGCAGCAGGAAGGCGCAGCACTGGCGCGGCGCGGCGGCAACACCGCTCTGTTACAGAATGCGGTGGCGGCATCGCTGTACTGGAACGGCAAACTGTATCTGCTGCAGTTCCTGCTGGCGCCGAGCCAGACCTTCCGCTGGGATCAGGTGCTGGCACTGCACGAATTCGCCCACAAACTGGAAGCGGGCCAGCTGACCCGCCTCACCGGCGGCGACAGCCAGCTGGCGCAGGTACGCCGCCAGCTGGCCTACCTGCTGCTGCTGACGCGCACGCTGGCACGCGACCTGAACGGGCGGCAAACACTGCTGGCCGACCGGATTGTCGAAATGCTGTCGCCAATGGTGATGCTGAGCGAACATCACACTGCCGAGACGCCATTCGGTACACCGCAGGAAAACGGCCCGCCGACCGTTACCGCCGACCGCCACGCGCCACCGGACGCCAACAAGCGCCCGCTGTTTTTCGGCCTGACCCGCTGCATTGTCGAGCTGCAGGCACTGGAGCACATGCTGCAGCAGGAAAACCACGTACCGTCCAGACTCGATCCGGGCGGCGAGATCGAAGCCGCCGAGGCGCTGACAGTGTTGCGCAATCTGCGTCTGCGCTGGAGCGGCAAACAGGTAACGCGCAAGGATCGGCGCATCAACGCCAGCGGCGAGCTGCAGCTGATTTACGAATTCGCCCCGATCCGGCGCATGATTTCGCTGCAGGACAAGGCCGATCAGCACAAAACCGTCGAGCCGACACGCAGCAAGGCGCAGGCGGAAAACATCAGCGCCAGCGGCATGGGCCTGCTGCTAGGCAAGGATGCCGACTGGGCGCGCATCGGCCGGCTGGTCGGCATCAAGCAACCGGATACGCCGCGCTGGTCGCTCGGCATCGTCCGCCGCTACGCTGCGCGCGAACAAGGCGGATTCATCGGTGTGCAGGTACTGTCCACCCATCCGGAATCGGTGCGGCTGGTGGAAAAAAGCGCCGACTCAAGCTGGGAAAAAATGACCCAGCACAAGGTCTACAGCAACATCCTCGGGCTGATGATCCCGGCAGCGGAAGGACAACCGTTCCAGCTGCTGACACCGGGCAAGCTGCTGATGCCGGGGCATTCCTACGGCATGGCAATCGGCGGCGCGGCGCGCGAAATTCGCATCAGCGACCTGCAGGAACTCGGCGCCGATTTTGCCCTGTACCTCGCCCACTACGTTGCCGCCGGCGGCAACCCGGCCACCTCTCCAGCCAACTGACCGCCAATCACTTGTCCACGCGGCCGGCAGACGATAATTTCGTCTGGCCGGATATTGACTTGGATGCTTTGCGGGCTTAAATTAGACTCACAACTCTAATCAGACCGACCCACACGGGAAGCGCAAACGTCGGCACATAACAAGCATAAATGCCGCCGGGCGTATCCGCCAAGCCCAGGCAGGCAACAGCGCTTTCAACGCACTACACGCAACTCAGAGGAGAGGAATCATGCATCGGCTCGCCATCGGTTTCATGGCGGCTGCGGGCTTTTTTGCGCATGCAGCCCAGGCAGCAACCCACAGCATCAGCAACACCACCCCGGTTTTCATCAATGGCAGCTATAACGGCAGCTTCGACGTACGCCCGTTGCTCGGCGCCAGCGGCAAGGTCACCCAGGCATCGATCCTGCTGCGCTTCATCGACGACATCGAAATCGCCGCAACCGTACCGTGGTCGAGCACATCGTACAACCGCACCGGCGTCGAATACGATCAGCCGACCCAGTACGGCAACATCAGCTACCCCACCCATTATGTGGAAATGCTGCAGACCAAAGGCAGAAGCGTCACCGACCTGAGCGCGGAAACCGCCACTGCGCACATCACCGGCGAAACCGCGATCGCCGGTACCGCCACGCGGCCCAATAATCAGAAAATCTATTCGCAGACCACGCGCAAGCAGGACAAGACCAACTGCCTGCAGCCGGTGTTCGACTGGTCGGGCAACAGCTACTGCGCGCTGGCGGAAGCCTATTTCACCCAGGACACCACCGACTATTACGGCAAGCTGGGCGAGTTCGTCATCAATTTCAATCCGATCGGCGCCCAGGCGCTGGCCGACCTGAATACCGACGGCCTGCTCGACTTCAACATCAGCTTCGCCAATGGTCAGGACGCCACCCTGCTCGAATCGCGCATCGATTTCGACGTGCAGGTACCGGCGGCGGCAGGTGTTCCCGAGCCTTCGCTGCTGGCGCTGCTGGGCGTTGGCATGCTGGCAATGCTGCAGCGTCGGCGCCAGGTACGCTGACAGCGCACATTTGCCGCACCGGGCAGCGGGCGGTACCATTGCCGGATGCAATGTACAGCCCTGCTGCCGGCACTGATCTGGCCTGACTCCGACCTTCCCGACATCTACCATGACCTGCCGTTGCCGAATCTGCAATGGCTGCTCGGCCGCGCCCGACGCACGCCGGAGCCGCTGACGCTGGAGGGCTGGCTGCAACGCCAGCTGGGCCTGCCGGCGGCGCTGCCGGTTGCTGCGCTGACTGCCGCAATCGATGGCCTGCAGGTGGACGGCGTGCTGTTGCGCGCCGATCCGGTGCATCTGCAGGTGAATATGGAGCAGCTGCTGCTGGTACCGGGCGACGCCATCGGCATCGAACAGGATGACGCCGACCCGCTGATCGCCACGCTCAACCGCCATTTCGCCGACGACGGCCTGACCTTTTACGCTCCACAGCCACAACGCTGGTATGTCGCTCTGCGTCAGGCGGCGGCAGTCGAACATGTGCCGCTGGCGCAGGTGGCCGGCAACGATATCCATCGACATCTACCGCAAGGGCCGGATGCGCTGCACTGGCACGGCTGGCTGAACGAAATCCAGATGCTGCTGTACACCCACCCGGCCAACGATGCGCGCGAGCAACGCGGGCAACCGCCGATCAACAGCGTCTGGTTCTGGGGCGGCGGCGAATTGCCGCCAGCCGGCGACTGGCCGTGGGCTCAGACCTGCGGCGATCAATTGCTGCTGCGCGCCCTGGCCCGCCATGCCGGTACGGCATGCCAGCCGCTGCCGCAGCGGGCCGACGCCTGGCTGCAGCAGCTCACAGGCGATAAAGCCTTGCTGCTGCTCGATCAGCTGCAGACACCGGCACTGTACGGCGACGCCTACCAATGGCGCGAATCGCTGAAGCAGCTCGACCGCGAATGGTTCGGCCCCTTGCGCCAGGCGCTGCAGCAAGGCCGGATCGGCGAACTGGAGCTGATCGCCCCCGGAGCCATCCGCGCCAGTATCGGCGGCAGCGCACGCTGGCAATTCTGGCGCCGCCCGCTGCCGCTGTCTGCCCTCGCCCACTCTTTGAACCAAACGAAATAAACCCAACCGATGTCGCGTATCGTCACCCGCAGCTATAACCCGGAAACCGCCTCCCGGCTCGGTGCCAGCGGCCTCAGCCCGCTGATGGCACGCATTTACGCTGCACGCGGCGTTGCCGATGCCAGCGAGCTGGACGCCAGCCTGAAGCGGCTGTTGCCCTATCACAGCCTGAAAAACATCACGGCTGCCGCCTGCCGGCTGGCCGATGCGATCGAACGGCAGGAAAAACTGCTGATCGTCGCCGATTACGACTCCGACGGCGCCACTGCCTGCGCGGTCGGCATGCGCGCACTGCGGGCATTCGGCGCCGTGGTCGATTTCATCGTGCCGAACCGTTTCGAATACGGCTACGGCCTGACGCCGGAAATCGTCGAACTGGCGGCGCAACTGCAACCACAGCTGCTGATCACCGTCGACAACGGCATCGCCAGCCTTGCCGGCGTAGCCGAAGCACAGCGGCGTGGCATCGAAGTACTGATCACCGATCACCATCTGCCCGGCGACAGTCTGCCGGATACGCTGATCGTCAACCCGAACCAGCCCGGCTGCGAATTCCCGAGTAAACATCTGGCCGGCGTCGGGGTGATTTTCTACGTCATGCTGGCGCTGCGCGCCGAGCTACGCCAGCGTGGCCGTTTCGGCGACGGTAGTGGCCCGAACCTCGGCGAGCTGCTCGATCTGGTCGCGCTCGGCACCGTGGCCGACGTGGTCAAGCTCGACGCCAACAACCGCATTCTGGTCGAACAGGGTCTGGCACGCATGCGCGCCGGCCGTGCCCATGCCGGCGTCAAAGCGCTGTTCCAGGTGGCCGGCCGCAGCGAAACCCGCGCCGTGTGTTTCGACCTCGGCTTTGCCCTCGGCCCGCGTCTCAACGCCGCCGGCCGCCTCGACGACATGGGGCTCGGCATCGGCTGTCTGCTGCAGGACAACCCGGAACTGGCGCTGGAAGCCGCCGCCGAACTGGACCGACTCAACCGCGAACGGCGCGGCATCGAATCCGGCATGCAGGAAGAAGCGCTGGCGCAGCTGGATCGGATCGACGTCACCGACAGCTACAGTCTCAGCCTGTATCGCGACGACTGGCACCAGGGCGTGATCGGCATTCTCGCCTCGCGCATCAAGGACCGCCATCACCGCCCGGCAATCGTTTTCGCGCCCGGCAACGCAGGCGAACTGAAAGGCTCCGGTCGCTCGATCGGCGCATTGCATCTGCGCGACGCGCTGGATCTGGTGTCCAAACGCCACCCGGACTTGATTCTCAAATTCGGCGGCCACGCCGCTGCTGCCGGCTTGACTATCCGCGATGCCGATCTGGCAACATTCCGTCATGCATTCGAGGCCGTTTGTCGCGAATGGCTCGACAGTAGCGCGCTGGAGCGTGAAATCGCCACCGACGGCGAACTGGCTACAACCGAATTGCAGCTGCAGACCGCGCTGGAACTGGAACAGCAAGTATGGGGGCAAGGCTTTCCGCAGCCGGCGTTCCGCGGCAAGTTCCGCGTGACCGGCCAGCGCGTAGTCGGCGAAAAACACCTGAAACTGAAATTGCAGCAAGCCGGCCAGCCGCTCGATGCCATCCTGTTCCAGCAAGCCGACCCGCTGCCGGACCGGGTAGAACTGGTGTATCGCCCCAGCGTCAACGAATACCAGGGCAAACGTAGCCTGCAATTGATCGTCGAGCATTGGACCGAAGCATGAACGCTATCGACTGGGATTACCCCGCACCGCACATCCAGCGGCAAACGGTAGACGAGACCCATCTGGACCTGATGCGCCATACCAACAACGTGATCTACCTCGCCTGGGTGGAACAGGTGGCGTGGGATCATTCGCATCGACTCGGCCTGCACTGGGAAGATTACGTCCGCCTCGGCCACGGCATGGTCGCACGCCGCCACGAGCTGGATTATCTGGCACCGACCGTGGCTGGCGACCGGTTACTGCTGGCAACCTGGATCGTCACTGCCGACCGGCTATCGATCACCCGTGCCTACCAGTTCGTGCGCGAACAGGACGGCAAAACAGTATTCCGCGGCCGCACCCGCTGGGTCTGCGTGGACTTGGCCCAAGGCCACCCACGCCGCCTGCCCGCCGAGTTCGCACAGGCGTATCGGCACGCAATGACAGAAATCGCATGAAAATTGCATTTTGGGTTTTACAAACCGAAATGACCCACATATAATGCGGTCCTTCTGCGGAGAGGTGGCAGAGTGGTCGAATGTACCTGACTCGAAATCAGGCGTAGGTGCATAACCTACCGTGGGTTCGAATCCCACCCTCTCCGCCAGAATCTGATCTAAGCCATTGAACTCAATGGCTTTTTTCTTTTGTTGTGCCGTGCGGCCCATTAAACGGCCCACGAATGGTTCAAAATTCCTGGATTCCAGTCTGCCGATACGGCGTTTTTCTTCGCCAGGCGGCACAAAAGCAAAAAGCCCGATAACCGGGCTTTTGTCATGTTTGCTGGCTCACATCGAAATCGGGTTGCACAGATGCCGGGCAGGGATTCAAAAACGTCATCCTGCCTGCTGTTGTTGCGATCTGTTGCCATTTGGCTGATACCCTCCCCCCCTTCTGAAACCGCTGCCCGAAAAAATGCGCCTAACCGGCCGGTCTACTGGGCGGGGGTGCCAGAGATTAGACTCCCCCTGCCGTCAATCCGGCGACAATCCCCACCGTACCCAGCAGGGATGCGAGCCGATAGCCAGATCAGCCTGCCGCGCCAACATCACAAAGCACTTGATCGCTTCGATGCTCTCGTCCGCTTGTTGATGTAGTTCGGCCCGCTCGTTGCCGGGGCACTGGTCGCAGCCATATGCATCAGACATTCGATTAACCAGATTTGTTACCGCAGCCAAAAACCGGCTTCTGCCGGTCTGGTCTTGTGGCAGCAGCGGGTAGTCGGTTGCGTCTTTGGGTAGCGCAGAAACGTCTTCTTCAACCCCTTCCGGGGCGGGAGAGGGGTACCCCCCCTCTGTTTTAAAGTGAGCGAAGTGAGCAAAGTGAGCGGACCCAATAAAACAATGAC
>CALMFQ010000604.1 GCA_937863215.1 uncultured Pseudomonadota bacterium | reverse complement strand
TAGTGCACCCGGCGTTCACACCCTTGTAAACTTTCCATCCATCCCGAAATATGGAAGAATCGGATTAATTTCATATTTGGTAGTTAACATGCTCGACAAAGACGGCTATCGCCCGAATGTCGGCATCATTCTGTGCAACGCCAAGAATCAGGTTTTTTGGGGAAAAAGGGTCCGCGAACACTCCTGGCAATTTCCGCAAGGCGGAATCAAGGCTGGTGAAACGCCGGAACAGGCGATGTACCGAGAGCTGATGGAGGAGGTTGGTCTCGCTCCACAGCATGTACGTATATTGGGTAGAACCAAGGACTGGTTGCGCTATGATGTGCCGACCAACTGGATTCGCCGCGAATGGCGCGGCAGTTATAGAGGGCAAAAGCAGATCTGGTTCCTGTTGCGGCTGGTTGGCCGTGACAGCGATGTCTGCCTGCGCCGCACGCATCATCCGGAATTCGATGCCTGGCGCTGGAACGAGTACTGGTCGCCGCTGGAGACCGTGATCGAGTTCAAGCGCGTGGTTTATTCGCTGGCGCTGAAGGAGCTGGAACGCTTTCTCGGCCATGACCGAGGCGAGCGTCCGGCGCGTTCATGACCATTTCCGGCCACAATAATAATGCTGGATAACAGGTGACGCGGCATGCCATTGCCGCGTTGCCGTTCGAACGGCTCCCTCGTCCCCGGCCAGCCACGCTGATACCACTACCACATACTTTCGCATGCCGACTTCTTTGTTGCCGCCGCAATTGCTCCGCACCCCCGCAACCTGGCTGATTACCGGGGTTGCCGGGTTTATCGGCTCCAACCTGCTGGAGGCGTTGCTGCGGCTGGATCAGCGCGTTATCGGGCTGGATAATTTTGCCACCGGCCATCGGTACAATCTGGAGCAGGTACGGCAGCTGGTGACGCCGGAACAGTGGGCAGGCTTCCGCTTCATCGATGGCGATATCCGCGATCTGCCGACCTGTCAGGATGCCTGCAGCGGTGTCGATTATGTGCTGCATCAGGCGGCACTGGGCTCGGTGCCGCGCTCGCTCGACGACCCGATTACCAGCAATCAGACCAATATCGACGGTTTTCTCAACATGCTGGTCGCGGCACGCGATCAGCGCGTCAAGCGCTTTGTCTACGCCGCATCCAGCTCTACCTATGGCGATCACCCCGGTTTGCCGAAAGTCGAACAGGTGATCGGCAAGCCATTGTCGCCGTACGCTGTAACCAAATACGTCAACGAGCTCTACGCCGATGTGTTTGCCCGCAGCTACGGGCTGCAAAGCATAGGCCTGCGCTATTTCAACGTATTCGGCCCGCGTCAGGACCCGAATGGCGCCTATGCCGCAGTGATCCCGAAGTGGCTGGCGGCGATGATCGGCAATCAACCGCTGTACGTGAACGGCGACGGCGAGACCACGCGCGATTTCTGCTACGTGCAGAACGTGGTTCAGGCCAATTTGCTGGCGGCATGCAGTGAAAATGCCGATGCCATAAATCAGGTATACAATGTTGCGGTCGGCGGGCGTACCAGTCTCAATCAGCTGCTGGCGATGATGCAGCAGGTGCTGTTGCCGCGCTATCCGCATCTGGCCGATTTCAAGCCGGTCTATCGCGACTTCCGTGCAGGCGATGTGCGCCATTCGCAGGCCGATATCGGCAAGGCTGAATGCTTGCTGGGCTATCGTCCGACGCACTCCATACAACAGGGCCTGGCAGAGGCAATCGACTGGTATGTTGCCCATCTGGCGTAAACGATGTCGATTGCGTAGCGGGCGGTTATGGAATTTGTTTTGTTGAAAGTAAGCTCATGATTCTCGTCACTGGCGGCGCCGGTTTTATCGGCGCCAATTTCGTACTCAACTGGCTGGCCGTCAATGACGAACCGGTTATCAATCTCGACAAGCTGACCTACGCCGGCAACCTCGACAACTTGTCGTCACTGGATGGCGATGCGCGGCATATCTTTGTCAAAGGCGATATCGGTGATCGTGCGCTGGTCGATCAATTGCTGGCGCAGCACAAACCACGCGCGGTGATCAATTTTGCAGCCGAAAGCCACGTCGATCGCTCGATCCACGGCCCGGAAGATTTCATCCAGACCAATATCGTTGGCACGTTCCACATGCTGGAATCGGTGCGCGGTTACTGGAATGGCCTGAACGATGCCGATAAGGCGGCGTTCCGCTTGCTGCACGTGTCGACCGATGAGGTGTATGGCTCGCTGGAAGCCAACGATCCGCCGTTTGCCGAAACCAAGCGCTACGAGCCGAACAGCCCGTATTCTGCGTCCAAAGCGGCGTCGGATCATCTGGTGCGGGCTTATCACCACACCTATGGGCTGCCGGTGCTGACCACCAATTGTTCGAATAATTACGGCCCGTATCATTTCCCGGAAAAACTGATTCCGCTGATGATCCTGAATGCCCTGAACGGCAAGCCGCTGCCGATTTATGGCGATGGTCAGAATGTGCGCGACTGGTTGTATGTGACCGATCATTGCTCGGCAATCCGCCGCGTGCTGGAAGCCGGACAATTGGGTGAGACCTACAACGTCGGTGGTTGGAACGAGAAGGCCAATATCGACGTGGTGAATACCATCCTCGGCATCCTCGATGAGCTGCAGCCGCGTGCTGACGGCAAGTCTTACCGCGAGCAGATCACCTACGTGAAAGACCGCCCCGGCCATGATCGCCGCTACGCCATTGATGCACGCAAACTGGAGCGTGAACTGGGCTGGAAGCCGGCCGAAACTTTCGAAACCGGCATCCGCAAGACCGTGCAATGGTATCTCGACCATCCGCAGTGGATCGCCAACGTGACCAGCGGCGCGTATCGCGACTGGGTTGCCAAACAATACAACTAATCAGCTATTCCGAGGTATCTGGCCATGAAAGGCATTATTCTCGCCGGCGGTTCCGGCACGCGTTTGTATCCGGTGACCCAGGCTGTATCGAAGCAGCTGCTGCCGATCTACGACAAACCGATGATTTATTACCCGCTGGCCACGCTGATGCTGGCCGGTATCCGCGACATCCTGCTGATTTCCACACCGCAGGACACACCGCGCTTCGAACAGCTGCTGGGCGACGGCAGCCAGTGGGGGCTGAACCTGCAATACGCAGTGCAGCCGTCGCCGGATGGCCTGGCGCAGGCATTCATCATTGGCGAGAAGTTCGTCGGCGACGACAAGAGCGCGCTGGTGCTGGGTGACAATATTTTCTACGGCCACGATTTTGGCAACGACCTGAAAGCTGCTGCAGAGCAGGAGAGTGGCGCTACCGTGTTCGCCTACCCGGTGCATGACCCGGAGCGTTACGGCGTGGTCGAATTCGACAAGAATGGTCGTGCGGTCAGCCTGGAAGAAAAGCCGACGCAGCCGAAATCGCGTTACGCGGTAACCGGCCTGTATTTCTACGACCGCCAAGTGGTGGAAATCGCCAAATCGATCAAGCCGTCGCATCGCGGCGAGCTGGAAATTACCGACGTCAACAAGCGTTATCTGGAGCAGAACCAGTTGAACGTGGTGACCATGGGTCGCGGTCATGCCTGGCTCGACACCGGCACTCACGAATCGTTGCTGGAAGCCAGTCTGTTCATCGAAACCATTGAAAAGCGCCAGGGTCTGAAAGTCTGTGCGCCGGAAGAGATCGCTTACCGCATGGGTTACATCGATGCCGAGCGGGTGCGCAAGCTGGCAGCGCCGTTGGCAAAAACCGGCTACGGCCAGTATCTGTTGCGCATGCTGGAAGAGCGGGTGTTCTGATGAAAGTGATCGAAACGGCAATTGCCGACGTCAAGATTATTGAGCCGCAGGTATTCGGCGATGAGCGCGGCTTTTTCTACGAGAGTTTCAACGCACGCAAACTGGCCGAGCTGGCCGGTATCCGCGACGAATTCGTCCAGGACAATCATTCGAAATCGGCGCGCAACGTGTTGCGCGGTCTGCATTATCAGATCCAGCATGCGCAGGGCAAGCTGGTACGCTGCGTAGCTGGCGAGGTGCTGGATGTTGCGGTCGATATCCGCAAGAGCTCGCCGACTTTCGGTCAATGGGTTGGCGTCAATCTGTCGGCCGATAACAAGCGCATGTTGTGGGTGCCGGCCGGTTTTGCCCACGGCTTTGTGGTGCTGTCGGAGACGGCGGAGTTTCTCTACAAAACCACCGACTACTGGTACCCGGAGTACGAGCGCAGCATTGCGTGGAACGACCCGCAACTGGCTATCGACTGGCAATTCAGCGGCGAGCCGCAATTGTCGGCCAAGGACAAGTCCGGCGTGTTGTTGCGCGATGCCGAGGTGTACGCATGAGCCGGCTGAAAATTCTGCTGACCGGTGCCGGCGGCCAGGTCGGCTGGGAGCTGGAACGGGCACTGGCGCCGTTGGGCGATGTGATTGCCACCGATCACCATGTGCTGGATCTGGCGCAGCCGGACCGGATTCGTGAGTTTGTGCGCGAGCTCAAGCCGACGCTGATTGTCAATCCCGCAGCGTATACCGCAGTGGACAAGGCAGAGCAGGAGCCGGAGCTGGCCTATGCCATTAACGCCACGGCGCCGCAGATTCTGGCGGAAGAGGCGAAACGTCTTGGTTGCGGCATCGTTCACTATTCGACCGACTACGTCTACGACGGTAGCAAGAACGCGCCATTGGTCGAGACCGACGTGACCAATCCATTGAATGTCTACGGTGCATCGAAACTTGCCGGTGATCAGGCGGTTGCAGCGTCCGGCGCCGACTATCTGGTATTGCGCACCAGCTGGGTGTATGGCGCGCGTGGCGCCAATTTCATGCGCACCATTCTGCGTCTGGCGCAGGAGCGCGAGGAGCTGAAGATCGTAGCCGATCAGATCGGCGCACCGACCTGGAGCCGGATGATTGCCGAGGCGACCGCAGCGATCGTCGCGCAGTGTCATGGCCCGCGCGGCGGCGGCATGGCGGCGGTGAAAGGCGTTTACCATCTGACCGCGGCTGGCCAGACCAGCTGGCATGGCTTTACCGAAGCGATTCTGGAGCTCAGCCGCGAGCTGCCGCCGTTCGGCGGGCGCAAGCTGCAGCGCGTGTTGCCGATTCCAACCAGCGAATACCCGCTGCCGGCAAAGCGTTCTCCTTATTCGGTGTTGTCGAACCAGCGGCTGCTGGACACGTTCGGCCTGCAACTGCCGGACTGGCGCGACTCGTTGCGCCAGGTAGTGGCGAGTTTCGCATAAAGGTTGGCGTCAATGGCGGTGACGGAAAAGCAGATCGTGCGCATCATTCCTTCGCGTCTGGCGTCGTTTCCGCCCGATGTGTCGCGCTTTCTCGACCGGCGCAAGGGCATGGTCGAAGAAATATTCGTTCCGTTCGGTCAGCGTCAGGCGCGTGCCCGGGTGCGCTGGTTCCCCAAGGGGATTACCGACAAGGAGCGCGAGATGGTGCATTTGCTGGAAGATCTCGAACCGGCGCGCTAGCCGGCGCTAGTGGCGACAAAATATCCTGTTGATGTAACAGGGTATTTTGTGTAATCTGCGCCCCTCGCGTTTTGCCTGCCTTGTATCATGTCCAAAAAAATCTACATCAAGACTTTCGGCTGCCAGATGAACGAGTACGACTCGGACAAGATGGTCGATGTCCTCAACGCTGCCGAGGGCATGGTCAAGACCGACAGGCCGGAAGATGCGGACGTGATCCTGTTCAATACCTGCTCGGTGCGGGAAAAGGCGCAGGAAAAGGTGTTTTCCGACTTGGGGCGGGTGCAGCATCTGAAACAGCTGAACCCGAATCTAGTGATTGGCGTCGGCGGCTGTGTTGCCAGTCAGGAAGGCGAAACCATCGTCAAGCGTGCGCCTTACGTCGACGTGGTATTCGGCCCGCAAACCCTGCACCGCCTGCCGCAGCTGATTGCCGAGCGCAAGAGCAGCGGCCAGTCGCAGGTCGATATCTCGTTCCCGGAAGTGGAAAAATTCGACGCCATGCCTCCGGCGCGTGTCGAAAGCGGTGCGGCGTTCGTCTCGATCATGGAGGGCTGCTCCAAATATTGCAGCTTCTGCGTAGTGCCTTATACCCGTGGCGAGGAAATCTCGCGCCCGTTCGACGACGTGCTGGCGGAAATTGCCGGCCTGGCGGCGCAGGGCGTCAAAGAAGTCACGCTGCTGGGGCAGAACGTCAATGCCTATCGCGGCACCATGGCCGACGGCGAAATTGCCGATTTTGCGTTGTTGCTGGAAGTGGTGCACGAAATCCCCACTATCGAGCGGATTCGTTATACCACCAGCCATCCGAAGGAAATGACGCAGCGGCTGATCGATTGCTACGCCAGGCTGCCGAAGCTGGTGTCGCACCTGCATCTGCCGGTGCAGGCTGGTTCCGACCGCGTGTTGATGAACATGAAGCGCGGCTATACTGCGCTCGAATTCAAATCCATCGTGCGCAAGCTGCGTGCGGCGCGGCCGGATATTTGCCTCAGTTCGGATTTCATCGTCGGTTTTCCCGGAGAAACCGAGGCCGATTTCGTGGCAACGCTGAAACTGGTTGAGGATGTTGGCTTCGACGGCTCGTTTTCGTACGTATACAGTCGCCGGCCAGGCACTCCTGCTGCCGAGTTGAACGACGATACGCCGGAAGAGGTAAAATTCGCCCGCTTGCAGCGCCTGTTGCAGCATACGGATGCCAATGCGGCACGGATCAGTGAACAGATGGTCGGTACGGTACAGCGAGTACTGATCGAAGGATTATCGAAAAAGAGTCCCGATGAACTGGCAGGGCGTACCGATAACAACCGGATCGTCAATTTTGTCGCTCATCCGCGTCTGATTGGCCATTTTGTCGAAGTGCGCATCACCGCCTCGCTGTCGCACACCCTGCGCGGTGAAATGGTAACGACAGAATCGCTGGCCTGAGAGATTGTTCACGATCGGTTGCGAGAGGGCGTCAGCGGGGCGAAGAGCAGCGCATGAGCCCCGATCACGCCCTCGCAGCAAGATCGTGACAGCCTCTGAGTTGCCGATGCTTGGTTGCGCGTCAGTCAGGCGCTAAACTGGGCGTTTTACCCTGCGCTGCCGACCATGCCGAATACCTGCGAAATCGCGTTCACTCCAATCGACAATGAACGTCTGGCGAACCTGTGCGGTACGCTGGACGAAAACCTGAAACAGATCGAAGTCGCGCTCAACGTCAATATCTCCCACCGCAACGAGGTATTCCGCGTCAGCGGCGACGCCGGGGCTGCCAGCCACGCCATCGAACTACTGCAGAAATTCTACGCCCGCACCGAGCAGCATCTCGATATCGATGACATTCAGCTCGGTCTGATCGAATGGTCGCGCGCGGCAAATGCCGTGGCAACGCACGAATCCGGCCCGGCGCTGATGACCCGCCGCCACGATTTGCGCGGCCGTACGCCGCGCCAGGTGGATTATCTGCGGCAAATCCAGAATCACGACATCACTTTCGGCATCGGCCCCGCCGGCACGGGTAAGACCTATCTGGCGGTCGCGTCGGCGGTCGATGCGCTGGAGCGCGATCTGGTCAAGCGTATCGTGCTGGTAAGGCCGGCGGTCGAGGCAGGCGAAAAGCTCGGCTTCCTGCCCGGCGATCTGGCGCAGAAAGTCGACCCCTATCTGCGCCCGCTATACGACGCGCTGTACGATCTGATGGGCTTCGACAAGGTGACGCGGCTGTTCGAGAAAAGCACCATCGAAATTGCGCCGTTGGCGTACATGCGCGGCCGCACGCTGAACCACTCGTTCATCATTCTCGACGAGGCGCAGAACACCACGCCGGAGCAGATGAAAATGTTCCTCACCCGCATCGGCTTCGGTACCAAGGCGGTAATCACCGGCGACATTACCCAGATCGACCTGGCCAAGCACCAGAAATCCGGTCTGGTAGAGGTGCAGCAGGTGTTGGGCAATGTGCGTGGCATTGCGTTTCAGCTGTTCCGTTCGGACGATGTGGTACGCCATCCGCTGGTGCAGAAGATTATCGACGCCTACGACCGGCACAATATCAGCAAGGAGAAACAGGATGGCCGCTAAAGCGCCGAAATTGTCATTGAGTGTGCAATATGCGCTGGCCGGCGACGGCCTGCCAACGCGGCCGCAATTGCGCCAGTGGGCCAAGGCCGCGTTGCAGCAGGATGCCGAAATCACCTTGCGCATTGTCGATGCGCCGGAGGGGCAGGAGCTGAATCGCGACTATCGTGGCAAGGATTACGCCACCAATGTCCTGACTTTTGTCTACGACGACATGCCGGCAGAAACCGGCCTGCCGCTGATGGGCGATATCGTGCTGTGTGCGCCGGTGGTGGCGCGCGAAGCGGCAGAGCAGGGTAAGTCGCTGCTGGCACATTACGCGCATCTGGTGGTGCATGGCGTGCTGCATCTGCAGGGGTTCGACCACGAAACCGACGCAGAGGCGGAGCAGATGGAGGCGCTGGAAACCCAAATCGTCATCAAATTGGGGTACGATAATCCGTATCTGGAACAACCCCACTAGTTTTATGGACGAACCCTCCAGGCCTGGCTGGCTTGAACGACTTTCGGCATTCCTGATGCGCGAGCCGGAAGACCGCGATCAATTGCTGGATTTGCTGCGTGGCGCTTACGAGCGCAATCTGATGGATGCCGAAGCGCTCGGTATGATCGAAGGCGTGCTGCAGGTATCCGAAACCGAAGTGCGGGACATCATGATTCCGCGCTCGCAGATGGATGTGATCGATATCAACGATCCGCCGGAAAAATTCATCCCGTTCCTGATTCACACCGCCCATTCGCGCTTTCCGGTTGTCGACAAGAGCAAGGACAATGTAATCGGCATCCTGCTTGCCAAGGACATGTTGCGCTATTACGCCGAAGGCGAAGAGAATTTCAATGTGCGCGAAATGCTGCGGCCGGCGATTTTCATTCCGGAATCGAAGCGTCTCAATACCCTGCTGCGCGATTTTCGCACCAGCCGTAACCACATTGCGATGGTGGTCGACGAATACGGCGGTGTTGCCGGTCTGGTGACGATTGAGGATGTGATGGAGCAGATCGTTGGCGATATTGCCGACGAATACGATTACGATGAGCCGGAAGACAGCATCATTCAGGATCGCGAGGGGCGCTATCGTGTCAAGGCCACTACGCTGATCGAGGATTTCAATACGCTGCTTAAGTCTTCGCTGGACGATGACGAGTGCGACACCATTGGCGGTCTGGTGGTCAAGCATTTCGGTCATCTGCCCAAGCGCGGAGAAGGAATCAGTTTCGGTGGCTTCAGCTTCGAAGTGTTGCGCGCCGACAGCCGCCGCATTCATAGCCTGATTGCGGCGCGCGTCAACGGGGATGGTCCATCGGTCTGATGCGTCGTTTATCCCTGCCTGTGGCTTCGTTGCTCGCCCTGCTGCTGGGGGCGCTGAGCGTATTCGGTTTTGCTCCGTACAATTTTTCGCTGTTACCGGTGTTGACGCTGGCCGGCTGGTTTGCGCTGCTCCACGCCTATCCGGCGGCCAGAGCGGCGCGCTATCTGGGCTTTGCCTTCGGCTTCGGTTATTTTGCCGCCGGCATCGGCTGGCTGTACATCAGCCTGAATCATTACGGTGGAGTCCCCGCAGCGTTTGCGGTACTGGCGGTGGCGTTGTTCGCTGCTTATCTCGGACTGTTTCCGCTGTTTGCCGCCTGGTGTGCGGCGCGTATTGGTGGCGCGCCCTGGTTGCGTCTATTGCTGCTGCCGGCTGCGTTCGGCCTTGCCGAATGGTTGCGTGGCTGGCTGTTTACCGGCTTTCCCTGGCTGAGCGCCGGCTATGCGCAGATTCCCGCTGGCTGGCTATCCGGCTTTGCGCCGCTGTTCGGAATCTACGGCGTAACCTATCTGGTGGCATTGAGCGCTGCGCTGCTGGTTCTGGCGGTAATCGGTTCGGGGCGTAGCCGTGTGCTGCCGATGCTGGTGTTGCTGCTGCTCTGGGCCACTGGCGCGCTACTGGGACGGGTGGCCTGGACACAGCCGCAGGGGGCGCCGCTATCGGTGGCGCTGTTGCAGGGCAATATTCCGCAGGATCGCAAATGGCAGGAAAGCGAGCTGGCGGCAACATTCGAGCGCTATCGCCAGCTGGTGCTGGCGGCACGCGAGCAGTTGATCGTTTTGCCGGAAACCGCATTGCCGATTTTCCTGCACGATATCCCCGGCGAATACCTCGAT
>CALMFQ010000603.1 GCA_937863215.1 uncultured Pseudomonadota bacterium | reverse complement strand
GCACCTTGCCGCGTGCGGTAATTTCCGCCATCCGTTGCAACGCATCGCTGCGAAACTGCGCTGCCGAATAGCTCTGGGTGGGGTCGATGATATCGAGCAGAAAATGCGGCGCCTGCGCCAGCGTCGCCGCATCCGGCTTGGCGGTGCCGATATCCATGCCGCGAAACACCAGCGCCGAATCGACGCTGATCAGCTCCAGCGGCAACTGCTGCACCAGCTCCACCGCCGCACCGGTTTTGCCGCTGGCGGTGGGGCCCATCAGGAATATGGCGGGAGGGAGGGGCTGGGTCATGGGCGTGCGGGGTGAGGATTGAGCATTGCATTATATTCAACAACGCCCCCGGAAAAACAAAACGCCACAGCAATAACGCTGTGGCGTTTGATTGTGCTGCGCCGGGGTTCAGATACGCTTGGCCAGCTCGGTAGCCTTGCCCAGATAGCTGTCCGGCGTCAGCGCCAGCAGGCGCTGCTTGGCATCGTCCGGAATCGCCAGCTGGCTGATGAAGGCGTGCAGGTCGTCCTTGCTGATGCCGCCCTTGCCGCGGGTCAGCTCTTTCAGCTGCTCGTAAGGGTTGGCAATGCCGTAACGGCGCATCACGGTCTGGATCGGCTCGGCCAGCACTTCCCAGTTGGCATCCAGATCGGCAGCCATGCGCTGCGGATTGGCTTCCAGCTTGTTCAGTCCGCGTTGCAGGGCGACGTAGCCGAGCATCGAATAACCGATGGCCACGCCCATATTGCGTAGCACGGTCGAGTCGGTCAGGTCGCGCTGCCAGCGGCTGATCGGCAGTTTTTCTGCCAGATGGCGCAGCAAGGCGTTGGCCATGCCGAGATTGCCTTCGGAGTTTTCAAAGTCGATCGGGTTGACCTTGTGCGGCATGGTCGAGCTGCCGACTTCGCCTTTTTTCACTTTCTGCTTGAAGAAGCCGAGCGAGATATAACCCCACACGTCACGATCCAGATCGATCAGGATGGTGTTGGCGCGGGCAATCGCGTCGTACAGCTCGGCCATGTAATCGTGCGGCTCGATCTGGATGGTGTAGGGGTTGAACACCAGCCCCAGGCTTTCGACAAAGCGCTTGGCAAACGCTTCCCAGTCGAATTCCGGGTAAGCCGACAGGTGCGCGTTGTAGTTACCCACCGCGCCGTTGATCTTGCCCAGCAGCTCGACAGCGGCAATCTGCTGACGCTGGCGACGCAGACGGTAAACCACGTTGGCCAGTTCCTTGCCCATGGTCGACGGCGTGGCCGGCTGGCCGTGGGTGCGGCTCATCATCGGTGTGTCGGCCAGATCGTGCGCCAGCTCCACCATGCGGTCGATGATCTGATCCAGCGCCGGCAACAGCACGCTGTCGCGGCCGGATTTGAGCATCAGTGCGTGGCTGAGGTTGTTGATGTCTTCCGAGGTGCAGGCAAAGTGGATGAACTCGCTGGCGGCCAGTACTTCGGCGTTGTCGGCAAAGCGGCGCTTGAGCCAGTATTCGATGGCTTTTACATCGTGGTTGGTCTCGGCCTCGATTGCCTTGACTTCGGCCGCATCGGCCTCGTCGAACTCGGCAACCACCCGATCCAGCTCGGCAATGGTCGAAGCGGAAAACGCAGCGATTTCGCCGATTGTGGCTTCGGCGGCCAGTGCTTTCAGCCATTCGACTTCGACGCGGATGCGGTTGTGGAACAGTGCGTATTCACTGAAAAACGGCCGCAAACCGGCGACTTGCGATTGATAGCGGCCATCGAGCGGAGACAGGGCGGTAAGCGAGGAGAGGTTCATGGAGCCACCAGCAGGACGAAAAAGGCCGGTATTTTAGCACAGCGCTTTGCTTGACCGTTGTTTTGCATAAACAAAAAGCGGCCGCAGGCCGCTTTTGCGTTGGCAATCTGCCGGCAGTTATTGCTTGGTATAAATCAGCGTGCCGGTGTAGGCCTCGTATTTGAACGTGCCTTTCAGTGTTGGCTTGCCGCCGACATCCGATGCCTTGAGTGTGAATACGGCGCCGTTGGCGTGCGACAGGATCACGGTATTCGGTTCTTTCAGCTTGCCCGGTGCGAACGGCTCGATCAGATCGCCGAACGGCGTATCGAGGATCGACGAAGTGCCGGTCAGTGTGTCGCCATCCACCGATTTGACCTCGATCACGGCCTTGCCGTCGGTGCCGGTGCCGTCCACCACCCATTTGCCCACCCAGGTACCGACATATTTGCTGTCGGTGGCTGCAGGTGCTGCGGCGGCCGCAGCAGGTGCGGGTGCCGTAACGGGCGCGGGGGTTGCGGCAGGCGCTGGTGCCGCTGCTGTCGGCGCGGCAGGGGTGGAAGGTGTGTAGGCTTCCTGAATCCAGGCGCAACCGGACATACCGACAGTTACCAGCAGTGCGGTACCTGCGGCGAGAACATTCGAACGGACTTTGAACATTATGGCTCCTCTAATGATTGTTTGTTGCCAGATCAACTGCCGGATTATAAGCATATACAAATATGCTGTCAGCCCCATTTTACCTGTTGCAAGTGCGCCAGCGACCGGCCGAGGAAGCGCTCGCCGATGGTCTGGAAGCGCAAAGGGATATCGGTAACGTAGTACTGATAGTTTGGTAAATCGCGTTGCGGATTGGCAAGGCCAATTTCACCCAGCATCCGTGCCGTCTGTTCTGCCATTGCCACTGCCGAATCCACCAGTTGCACCTGCGGTCCGGCCAGCTCCTGCAGCAGCGGCTTGAGCAGCGGGTAATGGGTGCAACCCAGCACCAGCGTGTCGATTTTTTCCACCAGCACGCTCTTCAGGTATTCCTGCGCCGTCAGCCGCGTTACCGGATGATCGAGCCAACCCTCTTCCACCAGCGGTACGAACAGCGGGCAGGCCTGCGAATACACGCGCACGTTCGGATTCAGGTTGTGGATGCTGCGCGCATAAGCATTGGAATTGACCGTAGTCGGCGTGCCGATCACACCGATGGCGTTGTTGCGCGTCATCGCCACCGCATTGCGCGCGCCGGCCTCGATCACATCCAGCACCGGCACATCCAGCGCCAGATTTTTCACCACGTCCGCCGCCACTGCCGCCATGGTATTGCAGGCTATGATCAGCAGCTTGACCTTTTTCTCCAGCAGGAACTCGGTGATCTGGCCGGTGAAATGCTTGATGGTCTCGACCGATTTGACGCCGTACGGCACGCGCGCGGTGTCGCCGAAATAAACGATATCCTCGAACGGCAGCCGCTCCATCAATGCCCGGACAACCGTCAGGCCGCCGACGCCGGAATCGAACACACCAATCGGATGGGAAGGCAGGGAATCCATACGCGCAGACCGTTCACAAAAGGGCGCAATGATACACGCCGGGGTATTGGCTCACTATAGACGCCGGAGCGCCTTCAGCCGCCATGACGTTGCAGCGCCCAGGCCACATGTTCGCGCACCAGCGGCGACGGATGATCGGCGCGCGCCTGCAGTGCGGCAATCACTGCCGGGCTGCCGGTGGCATTGCCCAGCCCGACGGCAATATTGCGCAGCCAGCGCTCATGGCCGATGCGGTAGATCGGCGTGCCGGCCAGCTTCTGCTGGAATTCGGCCTCGCTCCAGCCGAACAGCTCGATCAGGCTGGCCTGATCCAGCCGGTTGCGAATGGCGAAATCCGGCTCGACTGCCTGTCGGGCGAAGCGATTCCACGGGCAGAACAACTGGCAATCGTCGCAGCCGTAAATGCGGTTGCCGATCAGCGGCCGCAACTCGACCGGGATGGCATCGTGCAACTCGATGGTCAGATAGGAAATGCAGCGCCGCGCATCGACGCGATACGGAGCAACGATGGCGCCGGTCGGGCAGACATCGATGCATCTGCTGCAGCTGCCGCAGTGCGCCGCTTCGGGCGGGTCGGGCGGCAGCGGCAGATCGGTGAAGATTTCACCGAGAAAGAAAAACGACCCTTCCTCGCGATTGAGCAGCAAAGTGTGTTTGCCACGCCAGCCCTGGCGGGTGCGCGACGCGATTTCCACTTCCAGCGTCGGCGCCGAGTCGGTAAACACGCGGTAGCCAAACTGACCGATTTCGCCGCCAATACGTTCTGCCAGCTGCTGCAGCCGGGTGCGCAGCACTTTGTGGTAGTCGCGCCCCAGCGCATAACGCGAAACGTAGGCCGACTGGCCATCGTCGAGCAACTGTTGCGCCTGTTGCAGATCGGCGGCGAGATAATTCATCCGCAACGAAATCACCGATAGCGTTCCCGGCACCAGTTCCGCCGGGCGCGCCCGCTTCAGGCCGTGTTTTGCCATATAATCCATCGCGCCGTGCATGCCCATCTCCAGCCAATTGAGCAGGCCCGGCTCGGCGCTGGATAAATCGATTCCGGCGACGCTGGCGGCGGAAAAACCCAGTTCCATTGCCCAGCGGTCGATGTTTGCTTTCAGCGCCTGCCAGTCGGGAGCCGGCGCTTCAGGAGTTTTTACATGCATGCAGAACATGATACTGCCGGGCGCCGGGCATGCCTACAGCAGTTGGCCGATGAGACGGCGACGCTGGCGTTCGGTGCCCGGATTGCCGCAGCGATCCAGCCGGGGCTGGTGATATTTCTGGAAGGCGATCTGGGCGCCGGCAAAACCACGCTGACGCGCGGAATCCTGCGCGGGCTGGGCTTTCCCGGCAAGGTGAAGAGCCCGACCTATACCTTGGTTGAACCTTACACGATTTCTAGCTTATACTTATATCACTTTGATTTATATAGATTCGCTGACCCGTACGAATGGGAAGAAGCCGGGTTTCGGGACTATTTCAACCCAGACTCGGTGTGCCTGATCGAATGGCCGGAAAAAGCTGCCGGGCTATTGCCCGCGCCCGACCTGCTGATCAGTCTGGCACCCAGCGGCACCGGCCGCAGCGTGAACGTGACAGCGCAATCCAAGGCAGGCCAGGCATGTTTGACCACACTGACAAACCAACCCCTCCAACCGTGAAGCCGGATAGCGGCCGCCGCGAGCTTTTGAAAGCCGCAGCCGCATCGCTGCTGCTAAGCGTGAGCAAGGTCGGCTTCGCCGCTGCTGCGCCGACGGTGATTGCGGTGCGTGTGTGGCCATCGACCGATTACACACGTGTCACGCTCGAATCGAGCGAACCGCTGACCTTCAAGACGCTGCAGGTGAAAAACCCCGACCGGCTGGTGGTCGATCTGGAAGGCGTGGAGCTGAACAAGGCGTTGGAAAGCCTGGCCGGCAAAGTCGATGCCGACGATCCGTTCATCAGCCAGCTGCGCGCCGGGCGCAACAAGCCGGGTACGGTGCGGCTGGTGCTCGACCTGAAAGCCGAAGCCAGGCCACAGGTATTCTCGATTCCACCGGCAGGCGATTACAAGCACCGGCTGGTGATCGATTTGTATTCGCCGAACAGCGCACCGCTGTTCAACCTCGACCAGTCGGCCAGCATCGACGGCACCGACCTGAAGAAATCCGACACGCTGGCGCATAGCGACGATACCGCAGCCAAGGCCGCCAAGCCGAAAGAGGAGGAGCCGGCAGTCACGCGCAAGAAGCTCGACGTCGAACGCCTGATCACTATCGTCATCGACCCCGGCCACGGCGGCGAAGACCCCGGCGCAATCGGTGCCAACGGCTCACGCGAGAAAGACGTGACGCTGTCGGTCGGGCGTAAGCTGAAGCAGGTGCTGGAAAAACAACCGAACGTACGGGTGGTGATGACGCGCGACGAAGACGTGTTCATCCCGCTGGCCGGCCGTGTCAGCAAGGCACGCAAGGCCAACGCCGACCTGTTCGTGTCGATTCATGCCGACGCATTCATCAAGCCGGATGCGCGCGGCAGCTCGGTATTCGCGTTGTCGGACAAGGGGGCATCGAGCACAGCGGCCAAATGGCTGGCGAACAAGGAAAACCAGGCCGACCTGATCGGTGGCGTCAGGATCAATGTCAAGGATCCGTACCTGGCGCACACGCTGCTCGACCTGACCCAGACCGCCACCATCAGCGATAGCCTGAAGCTCGGCAAGGCCGTGCTGTCGGAGCTGGGCGGCATCAACAAGCTGCACAATTCGGCTGTCGAACAGGCCGGCTTTGCCGTGCTCAAGGCACCGGACATTCCGTCGATCCTGGTCGAGACGGCTTTCATCAGCAATCCGGAAGAAGAAAAACGGCTGGTGGACGAAGCCTATCAGGCCAAGCTGGCCTCAGCGATCCACAACGGCATCAAACGTTATTTCGCCAAAAATCCACCGCTGGCGCGCACCAAGCTGGCCTGATCATTTGTGATTGCCGGTGCTGCCATTGCCCGGCAGCTCCTGCACATCGATTGACGATGGCGACGGTAGCATCAGGTTTTCGGTATGCAGGTAATCCACGGCATAGAAATCCGCCAGCGCGCCATACAGCGACAAGCCCTGCGCCGCGAGCTGCAGTTCCAGTTTCTGCATCAGTTCGCGTACCAGGGCACTGGCAGCCTCGGGTTGCAGCGGCGAGAGAAACAGGCGGTTGTTGCGGCTGAAACCGGCCTGCAGAAACGCCTGTTCGATCATCTCCCAGATGCGCTGCGCTGCCGCCTGATTCAGATGCGGATAATCGAGATTGATGACGATTGCGGTATTCATGGCGCTTTCCCGGCAGAAACGGCGATCAGGCTGCGTCTTTCAGCGCGGTAGTCACCGCAGCCAGCAGGCGTGCCGCGTTGAACGGCTTGACCACGAACCCCTTGGCGCCCTTGCTCAATGCCCCTCTTACCCGGTCCAGTGTGGCTTCGCCACTCATCATCACCACCACCGGATCGCTGATCGAATGGATCATGTCGATCAGGCTGATGCCGTCGGTATCCGGCAGGTTGATGTCGAGCAGCACCAGCCTCGGCTTCAGCTCCGGCAACTGGCGCAGCAAGGTTTCGCCGTTCGAACACTCGCCCACTACATCGTAATTGGCATTGCGCAATATGCCCGTTACCAGCGAACGGATAATCGGGTCATCGTCTACCACCAGCACTTTGATCACTTGCATCTGGATGCATCCCTTGCAGCATTGCGTCTGATTTGAATTATTGGCAAAAATCAGGGGCTTTGCCGCTGCTATAATCGCGCTTTTGCCATTTTTGTTGCATAGATGCCCGCGATTCACCTGCTATCCGACCACCTGATCAACCAGATCGCCGCCGGCGAAGTGGTGGAACGTCCGGCTTCGGCACTGAAAGAGATTCTGGAAAACAGTCTCGATGCCGGTGCCAGCGACATCCAGGTCGAATTGCAGAACGGCGGCAGCAAACTGATCCGCGTCAGCGACAACGGTTGCGGCATGGACCAGGCCGACCTGCCGCTGGCACTGACGCGCCACGCCACCAGCAAGATTGCCACCCTGGAAGACTTGCACCAGGTGGCCAGCCTCGGTTTCCGTGGCGAAGGCCTGGCGAGTATCGCGTCGATTTCGCGTCTGACGCTCACCAGCCGCCAAGCCGAAAACAGCCACGCCTGGCAGGTGGAAAGCCACAGCAGCCAGCCGGGCGAAATCCAGCCGGCAGCGCTGGCTGGCGGTACGCGGGTCGAGGTGCACGACCTGTATTTCAATACCCCGGCGCGGCGCAAATTCCTCAAATCCGACGCCACCGAATACGCCCATTGCGAAGACGTATTCAAGCGCATCGCCCTCGCCTTTCCGCAGACCGCATTCACGCTGATCCACAACGGCCGCGCCCAGTACCGGCTGCCGAGCCAGCCGCTGGCGCAGCGGGTGAAAGCCCTGCTCGGCAACGACTTTGCCGACAGCGCGTTGCCGGTCGAGGAAAGCAGTAACGGCCTGCGGCTGTGGGGCGTGGCCGGTTCGCCGACAGTATCCAAGGGTAGCCGCGACGCGCAGTTTTTCTACGTCAACGGCCGTTTCGTGCGCGACAAGCTGGTCAGCCACGCGATCCGCGAAGCCTATCGCGACGTGCTGCATCACGATCGGCATGCCTGTTTCGCGCTGTTTCTGGAACTACCGCCGGAGCTGGTGGATGTCAACGTGCATCCGACCAAGATCGAAGTGCGGTTCCGCGAACCGCAGCCGGTGCATCGCTTCCTGTTCCATTCGCTGCACAAGGCGCTGGCGCAGACTTCTGCCGGCAGCACGCCAGCCGCAATGGCGAGCCAGGAACCGGCACGCCCGGCACAGCAGCAATGGTTCGAACAAACCCGCATGCCGTTGAGCGCGCAAGAGCCGGCGGCCAATTTCTACGCAACGCTGTTCGGCGCGCGCGAAACGCGGCCGCAGCCGGCGATGGAACTGGCAACCGCAGTTGCCGCAGTCGATTACCGGCCAGCGCAGCTGGCGCCGGCCAACGCGACCGAAGCGCCGCCGCTCGGCTACGCGCTGGCGCAATTGCACGGCATCTACATCCTGGCGCAAAACCGCGACGGACTGATCGTGGTCGACATGCACGCGGCGCACGAGCGGGTGGTGTACGAAAAGCTCAAACGCGCGGTCGATGGCCAGCCGCTGGCAATGCAGCCGCTACTGATCCCGGTGACATTCCGCGCCGATGCGCTGGATATCGCCACTGCCGACGAAAACCCGGAGCCGCTGGCACAGCTGGGCTTCGAAATCAGCGCCATCTCGCCGACCCATCTGGCGGTGCGCGGAGTACCGGTGTTATTGCAGAATGCCGACAGCGCCGAACTGGCGCGTGCGGTGTTGCACGACATCCGCGAAGTCGGCGGCAGTCGCGCGCTGACCGAGCGGCGCAACGAAATCCTCGCCACCATGGCCTGCCACGGCTCGGTGCGCGCCAACCGGCAGCTGACCGTCCCGGAAATGAATGCGCTGCTGCGCGACATGGAAGCCACCGAACGTTCCGGCCAGTGCAATCACGGCCGGCCGACCTGGTTCAAACTGAGCATGGGCGATCTGGACAAGCTATTCATGCGCGGCCAGTAAAATTGCAGTGTGCCGGCGTAACGCCTAAGCTGAAAAAAATGCGACTTGAGTTTGGCCCATGGATCTGTTTTCCGTTTATTTCATGCTGCAACAACTGGCAACGCTGACCGAGGAAACCGATCGGGAAGAGGTGGAGATATTGCTGGCGCGGCTGCTGCAAGCGTTGCTGCAACCCGACCAGCTGGATATCTGGCGGCTGGTATACCATATGGGCGAAGCCAAGCTGGCACCGATGGTCAGCAGCCATCCGCATGGCTGGCACCAGCCGCGGCTGGAGGATCTGGACAGCCAGCAGCTGCGCATCCCCGGCCACTCGCCCGACTGGTACGAATTTGCCATCGACGAGCGCCAGACCGTGCGCCGCGACGACAGCCACGGCGGCGAATGGGCGTTGCTGCCGCTGCTGGGCAAAAACGGGCTGTCCGGCCTGATCGAAATGCATCTGCCGCAGCGGCTGGCAACCGAACAACTGGCCATGCTGCAACAGGCAATCCGCCTTGCCGGCAATCATCTGGATCTGGTCAACGACGCACAGCACGACACGCTGACCGGCCTCTACAACCGCAAGACGTTCGACCGCTATTTCACCCAGATACTGCAGTGGCACAACACTCCGGACAATGGTTCCGCAGGCTATCTGCGCCGCCAGGCCCGCCCGGACAGCACCTGCTGGCTGGGTATCATCGATATCGACCACTTCAAGCGCATCAACGACGGTTTCGGCCATCTGTATGGCGATGAGGTGCTGTTGCTGACAGCACGCAGGCTGCGACAGAGCTTTCGTTTCTGTGACCGGCTGTACCGCTTTGGCGGCGAGGAATTCGTTACCGTGCTGAACCCGACTGATGCCGAATCGGCACAGCAGGTTTTCGAGCGCTTCCGCTGCGACATGCAGAATGCATTGTTTCCCCAGGTTGGCAAGGTGACCGTCAGCATCGGCTACACCCGCATTCGCCCCAGTCTGTCCGCCAGCGGGGTGCTCGGCGAAGCCGACGAAGCGCTGTATTACGCCAAGGGCAATGGCCGCAATCAGTTGTGGAATTACGAAACCCTGATCGCGCATGGCAAGATCGCGGCGAAGGAAACCGTCACCGTGATCGATCTGTTCTGAACCTCGGCCGCTCTGTCATGAATGCGGCCCCGCCGCGACTTCACGCAACACGCTCGCCAGTTGCCGCGTGGCCGGCCCCGCCAGTTGCGGCTGGCCGAACATCAGATACAAGGTGCCGGAGCGGCGCTGGCCGCTGTTGAGCGGCAAAGGCTTGAGCAGCCCGGCATCGATCTGCGGCTGGATCAGGTGGCACGGCAGCCAGGCGAACCCCAAACCGGCGGATACCACCGCCAGCGACGATGCGGCGCTGCTCACGGTCCAGCGCTGGGCCGCCCCGAGCCAGCCCCGATCCACCGGCGCACGCGTACCGGAATCGCGGATCACCACCTGCAACTCGCGCGCCAGATCGTCGGTGCTCAATTCCCGCCCCAGCCGGTGCAAGGCATGCTGCGGGTGCGCCACGGCGACAAACTCCACCTGCAATAGCGGATCGCCCAGATAACCGACCGGCACCTCGCCGCCGATCACCAGATCCGCCTCGCCGCCGATCAGCGCCTCATCGGCACCGGACAACACCACCTCTTTCAACTGCACCCGCGTGTCGCGGCAGATCGGCGCAAAACGCTGCAACGCCTGCAGCAATATTGCGGTCGGAAACGCCTGATCCACCACCAGCCGGATTTCCGGCTCCCAGCCGCTGGCCATGCTGCGCGCCAGCTGCTCCAGCAGCTGCGCATCCGCCAGCAGATTGGCGGCACGCTTCAGCAGCACGCGGCCGATCTCGGTGAGCTGCGCGCGGCGCCCGTCGATCTGCAGCAGCGGCACGCCCAGTTGCTCCTGCAGTTTGGCCACGGTGTAGCTGACCGCCGACTGGCTACGGTGCAGCGCCTCGGCCGCAGCGGCAAAACTGCCGTGCTCGACAATCGCCTGCAGCACCGCCCATTGTTCCAGCGAAGTTTTCGGAATCGCCATTGATTAGTTTTTTCGATTGAAAGCGTCAATATTTTGCGCTTTTTAATCGATTTATAAAGCCATACTATTTGGCTCAGGCAAACGCCCAACCACCAGCAAATAATTGAAGGAGTCAAATGATGAAAACAATTCTGCAAATCAACAGCAGCGCCCGCAGCAACGGCAACGCCAACGCCCTCGCCGATCAGTTTGTCGGTGAATGGTTGACGACCCACGCGCAGGATAAACTGGTCAAACGCGACGTTGGCGCCAACCCGCTGCCGCATCTGAGCGAAGAACTGATCGGCGCATTTTTCACTCCGGCCGACCAACGTACAGCCGAGCAGGCCGCGCTGGTACAACGCTCGGATCAGTTGATTGCCGAATTGCAGGCCGCCGACGTGCTGGTGCTGGGTGTGCCGATGTATAACTTCGGCATTCCGTCAACGCTGAAAAGCTACTTCGACCACATCGCCCGCGCCGGCGTCACTTTCCGCTACACCGCCAACGGCCCGGAAGGTCTGGTCAAAGGCAAGCAGGCGTATGTGCTGGCGGCGCGCGGCGGTTTGTATCAAGGCACGCCGAAAGATTCGCAAACCACCTATCTGCGCGACTTTCTCGCCTTCATCGGCATCGACGACGTTGAATTCGTCTACGCCGAAGGCTTGAACATGGGCGCAGAACAACACGATCAGGCTCAGGCAGCGGCACAGCAACGGATTGCCGAACTGGCACATTGAAACAGCCCCCCTCTCGCCTCTCGGGCTGCAAGAGGGCGCGTAGGCCGGACTTCGGTCCGACGCGGTGCCGAACGCAAGCAGCTGCGCCGGACTGAAGCCCGACCTACA
>CALMFQ010000602.1 GCA_937863215.1 uncultured Pseudomonadota bacterium | reverse complement strand
GGACGTACGCCAGGCCGAAGCCGAGCTGATCGCCGCCAACGCCCGCATCGGCGTCGCCAAGGCAGCACTGTTCCCGTCGATTTCGCTCACCGGCAATCTGGGCGGCGAAAGCAAGGAGCTGGGCGATCTGCTGCAAGCCGGCTCACGTGTCTGGTCGGCCGGGTTGGGGCTGAATCTGCCGATTTTCGACTTCGGCCGCCTGTCCGCCCGCACCGATCAGGCCAGGGCGCAGCAAAAACAATTGCTGGCCGGCTATCAGCGCGCACTGCAGAACGCCTTTGTCGATGTCAACAACGCACTGATCAAGCTGCGCACTGCCGCCGACAGCGAGGCGGCGGCACAGCAAGCTGCCGCTGCCGCCGACAAGAGCCTCAAGCTGTCGGAGCTGCGCTACAAATCGGGTTACTCGGCATTTCTGGAGGTGCTGGTGGCGCAAGGCAATGCCAACGACGCCGCGCTCAACCTGATCCAGGAAAAACGCGACCGGCTGCTGGCGACGGTGGAACTGTACAAGGCGCTGGGTGGCGGCTGGCACGGCTGAAACCGGCGCTGGCAAGCCACCCAAGGGGCGATTTCTCGCCCCTTTTTTCTTGCCGCCATATCGATGGGTTGGCAGGTCGGGCTTCAATCCAACGCTGTCGGCCCTGTTGGGCAGCGCATCGGGTTGCAACCCGAGCGACAAAAACAGCCGGTTTGCACGCCGACATCGCACAGGCCTGAAACCCGCTCTGGGAGCGGCCTGCAGGCCAGGCTGCAAGCCGCGCCGCTATTGGCTCGCAGGCCGGTTCAATAGCCGTATTTACGTGCAATCGCCTCGGGAATGCCGAGCTGGGTGATCGCCGCGATTTCCAGATCGAACGCATCGCGCAGCGTCTGATCCTGAAAGCGCATGCGGTAGCCGATGGGGGTGAACAGCTTGTGGATGGCCACTTGCTGCGGCTTTTCGCTGAATTTTCCGGCTGCCAGCAGGCGGTCCTGATATTCGAAAATATGCCGCTCGATCACGATCGCGTCGGCGGCGCCACGATACAGCAGGCGGTTTTGTGCCAGATGGTCGCCGATTTCCTGGTAGCCGGGGCGTTGATACACCGCCCGCCTGTATTCGTCGCCCAGATACTGGCTGGCGCGCTGGAACGCCACCACTCTCAGGCCGGCCAGATCGCCGATCTGCCCCAGCCTGAATTTGCGCGCCGCCAGCGTGACGGCGACGTTTTCATAGGCGATGTACGGCTCGCTGTAAAAGCCGCTTGCGCCCGGCTCCGGCAACGAGGTGGCGGCAGCGTCAACGGCCTTGCGCTCGAATTCATGCCCCAGCCGCGCTGCCGGCACATACACCGGCACCAGCTCGTGGCCCATCCGCTGCAAGGCGGTGCGGACAATCTCGATCTCGATGCCGCTATTCCTGCGCGGAAACACAAACGGCTCGACGGTAGTGGCAAACGCCACCCGCACCTCGCGCGCAACGGCAGGCAAGCCGCAGCCAAGCAGCACCGCAGCGCAGATTGCGGCTTGCAGCCAACGGAAAGGATAAGCAGACATCGACAATCTCCAGCCACCCGGCTTATTTGAGAATGATAGCCACTTCAGCTTCGGCCGGTGCCGGTTTCAGCAGCGTAACGCAACGCAACAAATGTCAATCCAGCCTGCGGCCGGCAGACAGCAACGCCCGGCTCACACGGCAACGCCAAAACGGCGCAGCGCCAGCAGCATCAATTGGTAGGCGCCCACCGTCACCAGCGCAGCCAGCCCCAGCGCCGGCCAGAAGCCCAACCCGTTGCGCAACAGCCAGGCCAGCACCACAAACAGCGCCAGCGACGGCAGCACCAGCCAGAAAATCTGCAGCGACAACTCGGCAATCGCCGGCGGCTGCGCGCCCTCCAGCTGCATCCAGATGAACGCCAGCAGCGACGTCAGCGGCAATGACGCCAGCAGCGCCGCCAGCCCGGAATTGCGCTTGGCCAGCTCGGAAATCGCCACCAGGATGGTGGCGGACAGCAGGATTTTGACTGCGTAATACAGCATGCTTACCTTTCGTGGCCTATACCGGCAGCCGCCACTATTGCCGCGCCGCCCGGTGTCGTCAAGCCATACTGCGCAACGGCGGCCGCGCGGAAATATTTTTCCGGCGGCGCCTGATGGCTGTCACATTCGCCCCACCTGCCGCGTCTTGTGCCTGAACCCGCGCCTTCGCGCCGGACTTGCACAGGGAGAACGCATCATGTCCACCACAACCGCCCAAGCGCCCCGCATCGTCATCCTCGGCGGCGGCTACGCCGGCCTCGCCGTTGCCAAGCGCCTCGCCCGCTACCGCAAGCAGGCATCGATCACCCTGATCGACGCCCAGGCCA
>CALMFQ010000601.1 GCA_937863215.1 uncultured Pseudomonadota bacterium | reverse complement strand
TGAATAACGGCGAAGTGCTGACCGAAGGCCCGGCGATTCTGCAGTACGTTGCCGATCTGGCGCCGGCAAGCCATCTGGTGCCGGCCAACGGCACGCTGGCGCGGGTGCGCCTGCAGGAAACGCTGAATTTCATCGGCAGCGAAATCCACAAGGGATTTTCGCCGCTGTTCAACCCGGCGGCGCCGGCCGAATGGAAAGCGCTGGTGCGCGAGAACCTGGGCAAGCGTTTCGACTACCTGTCGCGCTGGCTGGAAAAATCGCCGTATCTGCAGGGCCAGCAGTTCGGCGTCGCCGATGGCTACCTGTTCACCGTGCTCGGCTGGTGCCAGTGGGTCGAGATCGAGCTGGCCAAATGGCCGGTGCTGACCGCGTATTGCGCCAACATTGCCGGGCGGCCACAGGTGCAAGCCGCACTGGCTGCGCATAAATAATTGCCGTGCCGGCAGGCGCAGGCTTGCCGGCCATTGTTTTCCTTGTACCATTCCTCCCATTGCGCCCCTTTGCGGGGCGTCTTTTTTGGTCATGCCCGATGCGATTGTTGCGCGACGTTTCCCTTTCCGCCGTATCCGCCGGCTTTGTCACGGTGCTGGTAGGCTTTGCCAGCTCGGCGGTGATCGTGTTCCAGGCGGCGCACGCGCTCGGTGCCAGCGAGGCCGAGCTGGGTTCGTGGCTGCTGGCGCTGGGTTGGGGCATGGGGCTGACCTGCATCGGCCTGTCGTGGTACTACCGCATGCCGGTCTCCACCGCCTGGTCGACCGCCGGCGCGGCGATGCTGATCTCGTCGGTAGCCGGACTGAGCATGGCGCAGGCCATCGGCGCCTTCATGCTGTCGGCGCTGCTGATCGTTGTCAGCGGTTTCAGCGGCTTGTTCGAGCGCGCGATCAAGCGTATTCCGCTGGCGCTGGCGGCGGGGATGATGTCTGGCGTGCTGCTGCGCTTCGGCCTGAACGCGTTTACCGCACTGCAAACTCGCTTCGGACTGACTCTGGCAATCTTTGCCGTGTATCTGCTGGGACGGCGTCTGCTGCCGCGCTATGCGGTAATCGTTGCACTGCTCGCCGGGCTGGCGTTGGCGGCGGCACAGGGTCTGTTGCATCTGGGCGGCGTGGCGCTGACATTGGCCAAGCCGGTGTTCACCATGCCGGCGCTGTCGTGGCAGGCCATGATCGGCGTGGCATTGCCATTGTTTATCGTGACCATGGCATCGCAGAACGTGCCCGGTATCGGCGTGCTGCGCGCCGCCGGCTACCAGCCACCGGTATCGATGCTGGTAGGCTGGACCGGCATCGCCAATCTACTGCTGGCGCCGTTCGGCGCCTATGCGCTGAATCTTTCCACCATTACCGCCGCTATCGTTACCGGCCCGGAAGCGCATGCCGATCCGGCGCGGCGCTATATCGGCGGCATCGCTGCCGGCGTGTTCTATCTGCTGCTCGGCCTGTTCGGCGCCACCATGGCCGCAACATTGCTGGCGTTGCCGCAGGAGCTGGTGTGGGCAATTGCCGGCTTCGCCTTGCTCGGCACCATCGGCAACGGCCTGCTGACAGCGCTGAGCCATGAGCGCCACCGCGAAGCGGCGCTGGTGACGTTTCTGCTGACCGCGTCGGGGATATCGCTGTTCGGTATCGGCGCGCCGTTCTGGGGGCTGCTGGCCGGTGTGCTGACCTTGCTGGTGCTGCACGCCGGCCGTTGAGCCCGCCACTGGAACGATCAGTCGTTCAGCTGGCGGATGTT
>CALMFQ010000600.1 GCA_937863215.1 uncultured Pseudomonadota bacterium | reverse complement strand
GGCATCTTCTTCTCTCGCGACTGAGTACAAAGCGTTTGCTAAATTACTAATTAAATTGTCCATTGATACCACCAAGACATAACGTTGAGCACATGGGCGCCGCGTAGCGGCGTCCCAGCAGCCGAAGGCTGCGAATGGTGCGATTAGTTAGCTGGAAATATTACAAATAGCCCAACCAGCTTAGCACTAGCCAGCCAATTGGCTGCAATTGATGGGCTACAACCACTGCGAATATGGTGTACACTAATGGTGATGATGCAACAAAGACTGACTCAGATGCGCTCATCTTAATTGATAGCCATCGTCCAGCTATTATATGACCACCAAACCACAAAATAGGGAATGCGGTGAAGGCCAAAATGTAAAACACGGCCAATCCTTCCATCCCTGATGTGTTAACTGCTGGAATTACGACTGACAAAATGCTAACGATTAAAATTGGTATTCCAATAAATCGTAGCTTTCGCCATGAATCGCCCTTACCAATTTTCTTAAAATACTTTTGCTCTTCCCGCAGCACAAATGCAAAACCCACAACAGCCAGCAGCACAAAGAACATTATAAGATACTGAAATGGATGCATATTTGTAGCCCTGTCATTGTTTTTGTAGTTTTTGCCCGCAATTTTCAGCTAACGTTGAGAACACGGGCGCCGCGTAGCGGCGTCCCAGGGCCATGCAATGGCCCGAGTGATTTGAATTGTTATTGGCCCGCTTTTGATTTTTGCTTTGCTCTGATTTTTAACGCTGAAACAAGCGCTCATTGCCCTTACCAGAACATAGCATAAACTGCCCGATGATGGAGCGGCCATGAGGTAATAAAGAGCACCAGATCAGCAGCCGAGCCGGAGAAAAACGAATATCCAGAGAAGCAGGGCAGTGGCACCGGCAGGAAGCCAAAATAAAACCGAACAACAGAAATTTTCAGTTCAAATATCGAAGCCAGAACTTGATCATAAAAACCGGAAATCAAACGAAACTATATTCGAATTGCCCGCGAACAATTACGCTCCGATACTTCAGATTGGGTACCACCATTGCACACCCGTCAAGGGCGGCGCAGCCGTCGCTTTGCGACCGCAGGCCCTTGACGGCAACA
>CALMFQ010000599.1 GCA_937863215.1 uncultured Pseudomonadota bacterium | reverse complement strand
CCGTGCCACCAACTCCGGCCAAGCTCGGCAACAAGGGTTCGTATCGGCCGGGTGAAGCAAAAACCGGCTTCCCCAAGCATATCCGGGTGAAAATGCTCGCCGCCGGCGTGGCCGAGGGCTACATGGAATGGCGCCGCGACAAGAACACCTACCATATCGAGGCGGAGGGCGGCTTGCTCGGCAAGCGCTACCGCATCACCAGCGACGGCGATATCACGCCGCAGGGCTTGCGCCCCAAGGAATACAAATCGTTTTCCGGCGATCTGACGCAGCCGGACAATATGTGCCTGTTCAACTGGGATGCCGGCACGGTACAGGTTGGCAAGCGCAACGAGATCAAGACCGAGCCGCTGGACGAGCATGCGCAGGATTTGCTCAGCTTTGTGTTTCAGTTTGCCGCCTTCGGCAGCAAGATCAAGGACTTCGATATCCAGATCTGCCGCGGCACCACCATCGCCAATCAGGTGCTGACGATTGCCGGCGAGGCCAGTGTTGCCATTGCCGGCCGCGATGTGACCGCGCTGGTGATCAAGGGCGAGAACGACAAGGGCCGCGCCGAGGCTTGGCTGGCGCCGGATTTTCATAACGTGCCGGTGAAAATGTTTGTCGATTCGACCAAGCGCAAGATGTCCGGCTGGCTGGTCGCCACCGAGCTGGAAATCGACGGCAAGGCAGTGCTGGCGCCGCAAAAGCCGGTCAATCAAGAACTCTATCCGGGGGCCAGCTGACGCTTGACGTCGCCGACCACCGGACTGCTGCGCCAGTAGCGCCAACTGTTTCCGAGGTACTCCACATGGAATTGCAAAACGCCCAAATCTCCGCCACCGAAGCCGCTCTGGATCTGGTGTTGCCGTTCAATCAGCCGGCCGATGCGGTGTTGAGCCATTTTTTCCGCGAGCGGCGCAAGCTGGGGGCGCAGGATCGGCATTTCATCGCCGAGAACGTGTTCGGCGTGTTGCGCCATTTGCTGGCTTTGCGGCAGATGCTCGGCGCCGACGCGCGTGCGCGCATGTTGTTGCTGGCGTATCTGAACCGCTATTGCGGCCTGAGTCTGCGCGAGCTGGAAAAACTCTGCCGTCCGCAGGAGGCAGAGCAGTTGAAGCAGATGCAGCGCGACAGCGACAACTGGCCGCTGGCAGTCAAAATTGAAATGCCGCAGTGGGTGGTCGATCGCTTGGCGGCGTATTACGACGAGGCGGCGATTCGCCAACTCGGACAAAGCCTGCAGCAAGCGGCGCCGCTGGATGTGCGCGTCAACACGCTGCTGGCGCAGCGCGACGAAGTGCTGCAGGGCTTGCGCGACAGCGGCCTCGCCTGTGAGCCGACGCCGTATTCGCCGCTCGGCATCCGCCTGCAGGGCAAACCGGCGCTGAACAAGCATGCACTGTTCAACGCCGGCAAGATCGAGGTGCAGGACGAAGGCAGCCAGCTGCTCGGCCTGCTGCTGGCACCGAAGCGCGGCGAAATGGTGGTGGATTTCTGCGCCGGTGCCGGTGGCAAGACGCTGCTGTTGGGGGCGATGATGCATTCCACCGGTCGCCTGTATGCGTTCGACGTGTCGGAGCGCCGCTTGGCCAATCTCAAGCCGCGGCTGAAACGTTCCGGCCTGAGTAATGTGCAGCCGCAGCTGATCGGCAGCGAAAACGATCCGCGCATCAAGCGGCTGGCGGGCAAGATCGACCGGGTACTGGTGGATGCGCCGTGTTCCGGCCTCGGCACGCTGCGGCGCAATCCGGATCTGAAATTCCGCCAGTCGTCGCAAAGTGTCGATGAGCTGACCGTCAAGCAGGCGGCGATCCTGGCGTCGGCCGCCAAGCTGGTGAAAACCGGCGGCCGGCTGGTGTATGCCACCTGCAGCATTCTGCAGGAAGAAAACCAGCAGATCGTTGCCGCGTTTCTTGCCGCGCATCCGGAGTTCACGCTGCTGCCGGCCGGCAGCTTGCTGGCGGAGCAGGGGGTGAAACTGGAGCTGGGCGATTATCTGCAGCTGAATCCGGCGCTGCACGGTACCGACGGCTTCTTCGCCGCGGTGCTGCAGCGCAACTCAGCGCACCGGCCTGCAGGCCAGTACTGGCGCGCTGCGCTGCAATCCAATAGCAGAGCGGCCTGCAGCCGGATGCACAACGGGGGAGTCGATCCCCCGTTTTGTTTTAGCCCATCTTGCCGCTACAGCCCGGCTACCGCCAGGTAGCGTGCAATCGGGCTGGTCAGGCTGTAGCTGGGCAGGTAGTTCAGCAGCGAGGACAGCGAGTCGGCCTGCATGCCGTTGACCTGCAGCTCGTCGTAGTTGTACAGCAGCGAGCGCTGGACGCCGATGTTCTGCAGCGTCTGCTGCAGCTGGCGGGTATTGGTCTGCAGCTCGCTGGTGTTGCCGGTATTGCGTGCGGCGATGTCCTGCAGGCCGGTGGCGACATTGCTGAGCAGCTGCGTGGCGTTTTCCGGATTGGCGGCAAACGCCTTGCCGAGCGTGGTCTGGTTGATGGACAGCTTGCCGCTGGCGGTGTCGCGCTGGATGCCGATGTCGGCGAGCGACAGTTGTGCGGTGCCGTAGCCGACGCTGCTGCCGCTCAGCACGTTTTGCAGCTGCGCGGCGATCTTGGCGCCGACGCCGAATTTGTCCGCGCCTTCGCTGGTTTTCAGGTAGGCGTTGTATTGATCGGTCAGCTTTTGTGCCGCCGTGGCAAATGCTGCGCTGTCGCGCGCCACGTCGATGCGTGCGGTGCCGGTGCCGACCAGGCTGAGATTGACGCCGGCGATGGCACTGTTGCTGTCGTTGCTCTGGCTGACCTGATTGTTGCCGTCGATGCTGAAGGCGGCATTGCTGGCCGCCACGCTCTGGATCAGATTGCGGCCGACGCCGGCTGCCGCAAACGGGTCGAACGCCAGTTGCGACAGGCCGCTCTGGTTGGTGTCGCTGTTGTCGTTATCGTTGACCAGAATGCGCAGGCTGTTGTCGCTGCCGCTCTGCAGGCTGCTGATCTGCAGTTTGTAACCGCTGTTGTCGCTGATTACCGTTGCGCTGACGCCGGCCCTGGCGTTGTTGATGGCGTTGGCGATATCGCTTAGCGTGCTGCTGCCGCTACCGATGTAGACATTGGTGCTCTGGCGGGCGACAAAGCTGCCGTTGCCGGTGCTGCCGATTGCGATGTTGAGCACGCCGCCGCCCAGGGCGGTGCTGCCCTTGTCCGGCAGGGTCTGGGCGCTGGTCAGCGTCTGGCTTTGCGCCAGCTGGCTGACGTTGAGCACATATTGTGCGCCGCCTTGTACCAGCGTGCCGGCGCTGGATTTGGCAATGCGTTCGTCACTCGACAGCGCCTTGTACGGTGCAATCCGGTCTTTGCTCGCAAGTGTCTGCAAGCCCTGGTTCAGCGTGTCCAGCCCGGATTTCACCCGCCCCAGATCGGATAGCCTGACCTGGGTGCTTGCCTCGCTGCGGCTCAGATTGTTGACTGCGAGACTGGTCTGCAGGCTGTAAGTGCTGTCGAGCGCGCCGGTGCCGACCAGACTGGTATTGCCAAACACGCTGTTGCTGCCGTACAGATTGCTCAGGTACTGCAGATAATTGACCCCGGCATAGGGGTTGAGGTAGTTGCTGTAATAGCTGCTGACGGCGTTGAGCATGGCAGGCCTCTTTGCGGCAATGGCGCGGAAGCGTTGGTTGCCGCGTTATGCGGATACAGGCTTCCTCCTCCATTTTACGCCAGAGACCATGCTGCCAATATTGATTCTGACGATGGCGCACGTCGGCACTATCGTCAGAGCATATGTGCAATGAAGTGCCGGTTGCCGGCGCTTATTCGGTCAGCACCGCCGGTGTGGCGGCTTTCTGCCATGGCAGCGGCACCGCAACGTTGTTGACGGTCAGCTTGCCATTGCGCCAGAGCGCGGTGGTGGCGAGCACATCGCCCTCGGCGCGGATCAGTTTCTGCTCGATCAGATTGGCAATCTGGCCTTGCACCAGTTGTTGCGCCAGCGAGTCGATGTTTTCCACCTGTTCGTCGCTCAGCTGCGAGCCACTGCGTTCGATCAGGATATTGCGCACCAGCAGGCGAATATAGGTTTCCACGACCTTTTTCGGCAGCTTCAGGTCGGCGTCGGCGCTGATTTTTTCCAGCAGATGCAGCGGCTGATCGACATCGGCGTCTACAAAGCCTTTCAGCGCCAGCCGGCCTTTCAGCTTCACTTCGCCTTCCGGCAGGCGCAGCGTCAGGTGTTTCAGTTCCAGTTCCGGATCGTTGCGCAGCAGCGGCATGCCGTTCTGCTTGAACATGGCGAACGCTTTACCGTTGTCGTCGCTGGTCGACAGGCCCTGTTTCTGGATGTCGCGCAGCACCTGTTCCAGTTTCGCTACCGTCGGCGCGTGCAGGTGGCGTGCCGCAAACGCCATGTCGGCCGGGCCGTAGCGTTTGCCGCTCAGGTCCAGGCTGGCGAAACCGAGCTGCACGTCGCTGTTCAGGTAATCGCCGCTGGCATTGGTCTGGTAGCCATATTGGAGCGCATTCAGGCTGCCCTTGAACGGAGACGGTTTGCTGGTTTCGACCGCCAGGCTGGCG
>CALMFQ010000598.1 GCA_937863215.1 uncultured Pseudomonadota bacterium | reverse complement strand
CGCAGCACATTGGTGATCTGGCTGCCGAATTCGCGCGTGTGGATCGGGTGGCGCCACAGCTCCGACAGCGGCGTTTTGCCGAACGACTGGTTCTTGTGTTTGCGCAACACTGAAGCGACTTCCGCCTGGCAGCACGGCACCAGCACCAGATGTTTGGCGCGCTTGGCTAGACCGAAGCGGATTGCGTCATCGGTGGCGGTGTTGCAGGCGTGCAGCGCGGTGACGATATCGATCTGCTGCGGCAGCTCTGGCGAGGAGATCGACTGCTCGACACTCAGGTTGAGGAATGACATGCGGCCGAAACCCAGCCGCTCGGCCAGTTCGTGCGATTTCTGCACCAGCTCCTCGCGCGTTTCGATGCCGTAGATATGGCCCTGATCCAGCGCCTTGAAAAACAGGTCATAGAGAATGAAACCAAGATACGATTTGCCGGCGCCGTGATCGGCCAGCGTCAACCCGTTACCGGCGGCCAGCACATCCTGCAGCAGCGGCTCGATGAAGTGGTACAGGTGATACACCTGCTTCAGCTTGCGCCGGCTGTCCTGATTCAGCTTGCCGTCGCGGGTGAGGATGTGCAGCTCTTGCAGCAGCTCGACCGACTGCCCCGGCTTGATGTCAGGAATCTGGCTCATGCCTTTTTCTCCGTCGCCACGTCGCTGAAACCCAGCGCCTGCCAGCCGGCCAGGCCGAGCTTCTGCAATGTCTCGATATTGCGCTCATAGATTTGCGCCGCATCCGGGAACGCCGCCACGGCCCGCTCGATGCTTGCCTCGCGCAGCAAATGCAGGATCGGGAACGGCGCGCGATTGGTGTAATTGCTGATGTCGTCCGGCTCGGTATCGGCAAACTGGAATAGCGGATGGAAGCTGGCGATCTGCAAAACCCCTTCCAGCTCATGTTCCGCCACCACCTGATCGGCAATTTCGACGAAGTCGTTGAACGGCTCGAATTCCGGCCACTGCGTCGGGCAGATCAACAGCGTGGTATCGATCTGCTCCGGATCGCTTTCCGCCAACAGATCCAGCTCGCCATCCAGCTGCTCCAGCAGCGCATCCAGATGTTTGGCGTCACTGACGACGAAGCGCACCTGATTTTTCACATACACCGATTTGGCGAATGGGCACAAATTCAGCCCGATAACGGCTTGTTCCACCCACTGGCGGGTGATGGCGATGATTTCGTCGTGAGTCATGTTGCGGCCTTTTCTGCAAGGGCTGGAATCATAACAGTTATCCAGCCATCCGGCCTGCGGGCCAATACCAATGCGGCTTGCAGGCCAGCCTGCAAGGCAATGCCAGAGCGGCTTGCAGCCATGTGAGGTAATTTACTCGCCGGATACGGCTTGAATCCGGCCAGACTCGGCTACAATCGCCGCATCCAGCGTTTTTCAGGGGCTCAGACATGAAACCGAGGAATGCGTTCTACGCCCAGTCGGGTGGCGTCACGGCGGTGATCAACGTGTCGGCGGCGGCGGTGATCGAAACCGCGCGCCAGCATCCGCAGCGCATCGGCAAGGTGCTGGCCGGGCGCAATGGCATCGTCGGTGCGCTGAGTGAGGATCTGATCGATACCTCGCTCGAATCGCCGGCGGCGCTTGCCGCGTTGCGCCACACACCGGGCGGGGCGTTCGGCTCGTGCCGCTACAAGCTGAAAAGTATCGACCAGCAGCGGGCGCAATACCAGCGGCTGATCGAGGTGTTCCGCGCGCATGATATTGGCTACTTCTTTTACAACGGTGGCGGCGATTCGGCGGATACCTGCCTCAAGGTTTCGCAGCTGTCGCAGCAGCTGGATTACCCGCTGACAGCGATCCATACCCCCAAGACCGTCGACAACGATCTGCCGCACACCGACTGCTGCCCCGGTTTTGGCTCGGTGGCAAAATACGTGGCGACGTCGATTCGCGAAGCCAGTTTCGATGTGGCGTCGATGGCCGCCAATTCGACCAAGGTTTTCATCCTCGAAGTAATGGGCCGCCATGCCGGCTGGATCACCGCTGCCTGCGGATTGGCGAGCACGACGCCGGAACAGGGGCCGCATTTGTTGCTGTTGCCGGAAATCGCCTTCGATCGGGTGGCATTCCTGCAACGGGTCAAGGCCACGGTGGAGCGCTACGGCTATTGCGTGATTGCCGCATCCGAAGGCCTGCGCGATGCGGACGGCAAGTTTCTGTCCGCAACCGGGTTGTGCGACGCCTTCGGCCACGCGCAGCTGGGCGGTGTGGCGCCGTTGCTGGCGCAATTGATCAAGGCCGAGCTGGGTTACAAATACCATTGGGCGGTAGCGGATTACCTGCAGCGTTCGGCGCGGCATCTGGCATCGCGCACCGATGTCGAGCAGGCGTGGGCGCTGGGCAAGGCGGCGGTGGAGCTGGCACTGGCCGGACAACATGCGGTGATGCCGGCCATCCGTCGCCTGGGCGATACGCCGTATCGCTGGGATATTGCCGCGGTGCCGCTGCAGCAGGTCGCCAATGTGGAAAAGAAAATGCCGCGCGAATTCATCAGCGAAGACGGTTTCCACATCAGCGATGCCTGCCGCGCCTACCTGACGCCATTGATCGAAGGCGAGGATTACCCGCCCTACTCCGGCGGACTGCCGGATTACGTCCGACTGCAGAATATCGCCGTCGCCAAGCAACTGCCGCACTTTGAATTGAATCCATGAGCCAATCCCACCCTTACGACGCCCTCACGCCCGATGTGATTCTGGATGCGGTCGATTCCGCCGGTTTTCATTGCGACGGCGGCCTGACTGCACTCAACAGTTTCGAGAACCGCGTCTACCAGCTCGGCCAGGACGATGGCCCGCCGCTGATCGCCAAGTTCTATCGCCCGGCGCGCTGGAGCGATGCGGCGATTCTGGAGGAACACGCATTCAGCGGCGAACTGGCCGAACGCGAAATTCCGGTGGTAGCGCCACTGAATTTACCGGATGGCAGCACGCTCGGGCTGTTCCGCGATTTCCGCTTCGCTGTTTACCCGCGCCGCGCCGGCCGCACGCCGGAGCTGGACGATACCGATACGCTGGAATGGCTGGGCCGTTTTCTCGGCCGCATTCATGCCGTCGGTGCGGTCACGGCGTTCCAGAGCCGGCCGACGCTGGACATCGCCAGTTTCGGCGACGAATCGGTCGCGTTGCTGCGCCAGCGGCAATGCCTGCCGGCCGATCTGGAAGCAGCGTATTTCAGCGTAGTCGAGCAGGTGCTGACGCTGATCCGCCAGCGCTGGCAGGAAGCCGGCAATGTCGCCAAGCTGCGCCTGCACGGTGATTGTCATCCGGGCAACATTCTCTGGACCGACGCCGGGCCGCATTTCGTCGATTTCGACGACAGCCGCATGGGGCCGGCGGTGCAGGATTTATGGATGCTGCTGTCGGGCGAACGCCGCGAGCAGCAAAATCAGCTGGGTTACCTGATCGACGGCTACAGTGAATTCGCCGATTTCGATGAACGCGAATTGTCGCTGATCGAGCCGCTGCGCACACTGCGCATGCTGCACTATTCGGCATGGCTGGCGCGGCGCTGGGACGACCCGGCATTTCCGGCCAATTTCCCCTG
>CALMFQ010000597.1 GCA_937863215.1 uncultured Pseudomonadota bacterium | reverse complement strand
GCATGCCGGCCGGGCTGGCGCAAATGCGCCGGGCGGCATGGTAAATCGGCGCAGAACCATGGCCCGGATACTATGCTAGGTGCAGGCCGTGGCACTGCAGTGTAGCGCCGGGCCCAACGGGAGTGCGCATTTCAATGAGAATCACCACATCCAGCAAGCTGATTACCGTCGCGGTTTTTGTCTTATCCGGCGTCAGCCTCGGCTTTACTCTGTCGGCTTCGCATTACACCGATCTGCGCAAGGATGCGCAGATGCAACTGATCGAGGCGATCCGTGCGGCGGAAATGCTGGCGGCCGGCAGCGACCGGCTGACCAACGCGGTGCGGGCCTATGCCGCCACCGGCGATCAGCGCTATCTGGCCGAATTCAAGACCGAAGAGAGAGTCACCCGCTCGCGTGAAATTGCCACCGAGCGCCTGCGCAAACTCGGCATTCTGCCCGACGAAATGGAACGCATCGAAGAGGCGAAGCACAATTCCGATGCCCTGATCGGCCTGGAGAACCGCGCTTTCGACGCGGCCGGCAAGGGCGATTACAAGACCGCGCTGGCACTGGTTTACGGCATGGAATACCGGATTGCCAAGGCGTCGATCATGGAGCCGATCAACCATGCGCGGCGCGATATCGATACACGGCTGGCGGCGCGCAAGGTTGAGTTGTCCGATACCGCCGAAGTGCTGGAGCGAATCGCACTGGCGGCGCTGGTGCTCAATCTGATTGCGGTGTGGAGCGCTCTGCTGGTGTTTTTCCGACGCCGGATCATTACGCCGATATCCGAGCTGACGCGGAAAACGCGGCAACTGCTGGCCGGCGATCGCAGCGTGCGCTTTGGCTACGCTGCCGATCGTACCGAAATCGGCGAGCTGGCGCGTTCGCTCGACAGCTACCGCCAGGCAGGCGATGAAATCGAGCAGCAGCGTTGGGTGAAGAACAACCTGGCGGAGGTTGGCAATGCGCTGCATCACGCGGCAACGCCGGCCGAGCTGGCGCAATGGTTTCTCGCCGCGCTGGCACCGATGCTGCATTGCGGTGCCGGCGCGGTATATCTGCGCAATGCCGACGGCGATGGCTGGCACCTGCTCGGCGGCTATGGCCTGGACGACGGCCCGCTCGCCGAGCCGCACGGCCTGGTCCTGCAGGTAGTGCAGCAACGTGCACCGCTGGTGCTGCATGAGATTCCTGCCGATTACCGGCCGATTCGTTCCGGGCTGGGGCAGGCCGCTCCGCAGTTTGTGCTGCTGCAGCCGATTTTCAGCAGTACCGAGGTAGTCGCGGTACTGGAGCTGGCGGGATTTTCCCCGCTCAACGAGCAACAGTCGCAATTATTGCGCGAAGCACCGCTGCTGTTCGGCCCGCGCCTGGATATCCTGCTGCGCGCGCGTCGCAGCGCCGAGCTGCTCGACGCCACCCGGCAGCAGGCGCAGCAATTGGCGCTGCAGGCCGCACAGTTGCAGGAAAGCAATGCCGAGCAGTTGGCCATTTTCGAATCGGCGTCGTCCGGCATCGTGTATGTGCGCGAACGCAGGATTCTGCGCTGCAACCGCAAGCTGGATGAGCTGTTCGGTTGCGCAGCGGGAGAAATGCTGGGCCAGACCACACGCCGCTGGTATGCCGACGACGCAACTTATGCGCACGTTGGCAGCCTGGTGGCCGACGGCTTGCGCGACGGCCAGCGTTTTGCGATGGAGCAACCGCTGTTGCGCAAGGACGGCAGCGTATTCTGGGCGCGCATGACGGCACATCTGCTCGATAACGACGATCCGGCCAAGGGCCTGGTGGGCATGGTCGAAGACATCACCATCGAGCACGAAGCGGGCGAAGCGCTGCGCGCCACCGAAGCGTGGTACCACGCCATTATCGAATCGGCGCCGGACGGCATGCTGGTGAGCAATGGCAACGGCAAGATCATTCTGTGCAATCCGCGGGTTGAACAGATGTTCGGCTACGAGCCCGGCACCTTGCTTGGCCGGCTGGTGGAAGAGCTGGTGCCGCCGGATTGGCGCAGCCACGATGCGCAGCTGCGGGCGCAATATCTGGCGGACGATGCGGCGCATACGGCGCTCTCCGCCCCGGCCGAGCGGCAGGGGCTGCGCCGCGACGGCAGCGTGTTTCCGGTTGAAGTCGGGTTGTCGCGCCTGCCGGCACTGGGCGGTGGCGGTGAGTGTGTGTGCGCTTCGATACGCGATATCAGTGCGCGCAAGCGGGCGGAAAAACAGTTGCTGTTCAACCGTTACGTGGTGGAAAACTCCGGCCCGATGCTGTGGTTGGAGCCCGCTACAGGGCGTATCGTCTATGCCAACAAGGCGGCCTGCTCCCTGCTCGGATATGCCGCAGAGCAGCTGCAGGGCATGCCGGTTTCCGCAATCGACGGCAGTTTCTCCGCACCGCGCCTGCAGGCTTTACCGGCCGAACTACTGGCCAGCCGCCAGCCAGTGATGCTGCAGAGCCGCAATCTGCGCCGCGATGGCACGCTGCTCGATGTCGAGGTCGTGCTGTTCCTGGCGGAGGACGATGAGCGCCAGGTGGTGGTGGCATCGATCAAGGATATCAGCGCGCGCGAGCTGGCGCAGCATGCGCTCGACGACCAGCTGGAGTTGTTGCGGGTGCTGATCGATACCGTGCCCAACCCGGTGTTTTTCAAGGATACCGAAGGGCGCTATTTCGGTTATAACCGGGCATTTGCCGCTGCATTCGGCGTTGGCCCGGACGAGCTGCTCGGCAAGACGGTGCTGGAATGCAGCGTCTTGCCGGAAGATGAGCGTGGCCAGTTTCAGGAGATTGCCGAACAGGCGATCCGCAGCGGTGGCTCGCTGCACGCGGAAATCCTGTTCCCGTACGCCGATGGCAAGCGCCATCCGGCCTTGTACGCGGTCAAGGCGTTCCAGCGCAGCGACGGCTCGCCGGGCGGAGTGGTCGGCACCTTTGTCGATATCAGCGCGCAGAAACAGGCCGAACAAGAGCTGGCGCAGGCCAAGGAAATCGCCGAAAACGCCACTCGCCTGAAATCGGATTTTCTTGCCAACATGAGTCATGAAATCCGTACGCCGATGAATGCAATCATCGGCATGGCGCATCTGGCGCTGAAAACCGAGCTGACGCCGAAGCAGGCGGATTACCTGAAAAAAATCCAGATGTCGGGCCAGCACCTGCTCGGCATCATCAATGACATCCTCGATTTTTCCAAGATAGAGGCAGGCAAGCTGACGATCGAGCAGGCCGATTTCCAGCTGGAAAAAGTGCTTGCCAACCTGGCCAGCCTGACCACGGAAAAAGTCGCCGCCAAGGGACTGGAGCTGGTGTTCGATATTGCCGCCGATGTGCCGGCATACCTGAACGGCGACGCATTGCGAATCGGGCAGATACTGCTCAATTACGTCAGCAACGCGGCCAAGTTCACCGAGCGGGGCGAGATAGCCATCGTCGGCCGGCTCAGGCAGCGCGATGCCGATAGCGTGCTGCTGTATTTCGCCGTGCGCGACACCGGCATCGGGCTGACTCCGGAGCAGATCGGCCGGCTGTTCCAGAGTTTTACCCAGGCCGATGCGTCCACCACCCGCAAATACGGCGGTACCGGGCTCGGGCTGGTGATTTCGCGCCGCCTGGCTCAGTTGATGGGCGGCGAGGTCGGCGTCGAGAGCGAATTCGGCAAGGGCAGCACCTTCTGGTTCACGGTGCGGCTTGGCCTTGCCGGCACCAAGCCGCCGCAGCTGGTGCCCGACCCGGACCTGCGCGGCTTGCGGGTACTGGTGGTGGACGACAACGACAGTGCGCGTCAGGTATTGCATGACATGCTGGCGAACATGGCATTTGCGGTAACCGGCGTCGCCTCGGGCGCGGCGGCCATTGACGAGGTGCGGCGCGCGGCGCAGGCCGGGCAGCCGTACGCGTTGGTATTTATCGACTGGAATATGCCCGGCATGGACGGTATCGAAACGGCGCGCCGCTTGCGTGCCCCGGAGCTGGCGCCGACGCCGCATCTGGTCATGGCCACGGCCTACGGCCGCGAGGACGTGATCGGCCAGGCCAACGCAGCGGGCATCGAAGATGTGTTGCTGAAGCCGGTGACGCCATCGGTGCTGTTCGACTGCACCATACAGCTGCTGGGCAAGGTTGTGCCGGCACCGCGCCAGCCGCAGCCGGGCGTATCCGGACTGGAAGCGCAGCTGGTCAATATCCGTGGCGCACGCATTCTGCTGGTGGAAGATAATGAGCTGAATCAGGAAGTGGGCCTCGGCCTGTTGCGCGAGGCCGGCATGGCAGTCGATCTGGCTGTCGATGGCAAGGCCGCGCTGGACAGGCTGCGGCAGCAGGATTACGACCTGGTGTTGATGGATATGCAGATGCCGGTGATGGATGGCGTGACCGCATGTGCCGAGCTGCGCAGGATCGACAGGCTGGCGCAGCTGCCGGTGGTGGCGATGACTGCCAATGCCATGGAGCAGGATCGCGACAAGTGTCTGGCGGCCGGCATGAACGATTTCATTACCAAGCCGATCGAGCCGGACGACCTGTGGACGGCTCTGCTGAAATGGATTCCGCCGCACGACACCACCGCAGCTGCTGTGCCACCGCTGCTCCCTGCTTCGGGCGAGCCGCCCTTGCCGGCGCAGATCGACGGGATCGACATTGGGGCTGGCCTGCACCGGGTGCTGGGCAGGCGCGAGCTGTATCTGTCGCTACTGCGCAAATTCCTTGCCGGCCAGCGCGATGTGCTGGCGCATATCCGCGTTGCGCTGCAGGCCGGCGATGTTGCCGGCGCCGAACGGCTGGCGCATACACTGAAAAGCGTTGCCGGCAATATCGGCGCGCTCGGTGTCCAG
>CALMFQ010000596.1 GCA_937863215.1 uncultured Pseudomonadota bacterium | reverse complement strand
GATCGGCCGTATCGCGCGCTTTCTTGAGCATTATCGCAAGCGGCATAGCGTATGAGCGTGCGTATCGCTCTGGTAGCAGGGTCTGCGCCGTCTGGTGCGGAGCCCGGATTGCTGGCCGCAGCCGAGCCGGTGCACCGGCAGTTGCGGCCGCATCTGGCGACCGACTATGCGGCAATCATGGCTGGCATTTTCACCGATGGCGGCGAAATGATCGTTGCCGTCGATGATGCGGGCGCGGTGCTGGGCATTGCGGTATATCGTTGTTTTCGCAATACCTTCAGCGGTATCCGCTTTTATGTCGACGACCTGGTCGTGGATGCCGCGCAGCGTTCGCTGGGCGTGGGCCGGCTGATGATTACCTGGCTACAGCAAGAGGCCGCGCGTCGCGGGGCGCGGGGGCTGGAACTGGAATCCGGCACCCAACGTACCCAAGCGCACAAGTTTTATTTCCGCGAAGGTTTTGTAATTACCTCGTTTTCATTCAAGCAAGATTTTTGAGTAGAACTGACATCACCATGAAACCGATCAATGTAGGCCTGTTGGGCATCGGCACGGTAGGCGGCGGTACTGCCACCGTCCTCAAACGTAATGCAGAAGAAATCAGCCGCCGCGCCGGTCGCGCGATCCAGCTGAAAATGGTCGCCGACCTGAACACCGAGCGTGCGCGCGAAGTGGCAGGCGAGGGCGTTGAAGTCACCAACGATGCATTCAACGTGGTCAACAATCCGGACATCGACATCGTGGTCGAACTGATCGGCGGCACCGGCATCGCCAAGGAACTGGTGCTGAAAGCCATCGAATCGGGCAAGCACGTGGTGACCGCCAACAAGAAGCTGCTCGCCGAATACGGTAACGAAATCTTCGCCGCTGCGCAGCAGAAGGGCGTGACGGTGGCATTCGAAGCTGCTGTGGCCGGTGGTATCCCGATCATCAAGTCGCTGCGCGAAGGCCTGACTGCCAACCGCATCGAATGGATTGCCGGCATCATCAACGGCACCAGCAACTTCATCCTGACCGAAATGCGCGAAAAAGGTG
>CALMFQ010000595.1 GCA_937863215.1 uncultured Pseudomonadota bacterium | reverse complement strand
TCGAGTCGTGGTCCGATTTCTGGCTGCAGGTGCTGCTGGATCAGAGCGAGTTGCTGAACGAGGTGGTCGAGGACTACTGGCGCCAGCAGGTGTATCCGGCCAGCGGGGCGTGGCTGGATTATCTGCAGTTGCAGCAGGCAGCGCCGGACGACTGGCGTGGCAAGGTCAAGCCGTTCATCGGCAATCTGCAGCACCGGATGCTGCCCTTGCTGCCGCTGGTTGACGTGACGGCAGAGCTGGCGCAGTTCGACGCCTGTCTGGCGCAGATCGACGAGTTGTGGCGCAGCCATGGCAGCGCGCTGGGTGAGCTGCTGCTGACCGATCCCGGCCTGAGCCGCCAGTCGTACCGGGTGGATACGCTGCGTGGCCGGCTGCGGCGGCTGGATGCGCTGATCCTCGGCGGTGCGCTCGGGCGCGAGGCATTGCGCGGCGGCAAGGCGCGCGAGGAGTTGGAGAAATTCGCTGCCGGCCGGCTGGCGGCAGCGGCGAAAAAGGGCTGTGCGCCACTGCAGCATCCCCTGTTCGATGCCATCGAGCGGCTGCTGCAATTGGCCGAGGCGCTGCTGCCGGCGTTCGAGCTGCGCCTGCAGCATTTGCTGGCAGGGCTGCTGCAGTATATCGAGCGCGAATTGCCGCGCCGCAAGCAGGAGCGTCAGCAACTGTCGTTCGACGATCTGCTGACGCAGGTGTGGCAGGCCACGCGCGGGCCGCAGGGGCCGCATTTCAACCAATTCGTGCGCAGCCGTTACCGTGCCGCGCTGATCGACGAATTCCAGGATACCGATCCGGTGCAGTGCGGCATTTTTGCGGCGCTATATGGCGGCACCGGCTTGCCGCTGTTTTTTGTCGGCGACCCGAAACAGGCCATCTACAGCTTCCGCGGCGCCGACATCCACGCCTATCTGGCTGCGCGGCGCAGCGTCGATCGCAGCGCGACGCTGGATACCAATCAGCGCTCGGTGCCGCTGCTGATCGAGGCGGTCAACACGTTGTTCGGCAATGGCGACAATCCGGCGGCATTTGTCGATACCGGTATCGAATTCCAGCCGGTGCGGGCGCCGCAAAAGCAGCGGCCGTCGTTGCAGATCGACGGCGAGGCCGCTGCGCCGCTGCGGTTTTTGCTGCTGCCGGCGGAAATCGGCAAGAAAGGCGAAAAAACCCGTTCGGCGACGTCTGCCAATGCACTGGCTGCAGCCGGCACCGCCAACGAAATCGCCCGGCTGCTGACGCTGGCGGCGCAGGGGCAGGCATATATCGACGAGCAGGGCCGGCAACGTCCGCTGAGCGGCGGCGATATCGCGGTGCTGGTGCCGAGCGGCTGGCTGGCGCAGCAAATGCAGGCGGAGCTGCGCCTGCGCGGCATTGCCAGCGTGCGCCAGGTGCGCGACAGCGTTTTTGCCAGCGCCGAGGCGCAAGCGCTGTTGCTGGTACTGCAGGCAATCGCTGCGCCGACCCGGCAGGGGCTGGTGCGCACTGCGCTGGTGGCGCCGCTGCTCGGTTACGACATCAATACGCTGCAACAGGCGATGGATGCCGGCGAGCCGTGGGAGCGGCTGCTCGACGAATTCAGCCGCTGGCATCAATTGTGGCGCGATGCCGGTTTCATGCGCATGTTGCGCGACTGGCTCGACTGGCCCGGCGCCGGAGGCCAAAGCGTGCCGCAGCGCCTGCTGGCGCTGGCCGACGGCGAACGGCGCCTGACCAATCTGCTGCATCTGGCCGAACTGCTGCAGCAGCAAAGCCGCCTGCGCGTCGGCATCGAGCCGTTGCTGATCTGGCTGCAGCACATGCTGGCCGACCCGCAGGCAGGCGGCGATGCGGCGCTGATGCGGCTGGAGAGCGATGCCGAACGGGTGCAGATCGTTACCATCCATTCGAGCAAGGGGCTGGAATACCCGGTGGTGTTCTGCCCCTGGCTGTTCGACGGCAAGCTCGGCGCCGACGGCGTGGGCGTCAGCTTCCATCGCGACGACAGCGCCTGGCTGGATTTCGGCAGCGCCCGGCTGGGCGAACACCGGCGCATTGCCGCGCGCGAGGCGTTGGCGGAAAAACTGCGCCTGCTGTACGTGGCGCTGACACGCGCCAAGCATCGCTGTTACGTGGTGTGGGGCAATGTCGGCATTCTCGCTGCCGCGCCGCAGCCGTGTTCGACCGCCGATGCGATTGCCAGGGGCCTGCACAGCTCGCCGCTGAGCTGGCTGCTGCATCCGTGCCCGAATCAGGCAACGGCCGACGATCCGCTGCTGGCGATGCGCAATCACTGCGCCACGCTCGACAGTGAGGCAATCAAGCATGATTTGCTGCAATTGCAGCGCCGCGCGCCGGATGCGATTGCCATCCTGCCGCTGCCCTTGCCGGATGA
>CALMFQ010000594.1 GCA_937863215.1 uncultured Pseudomonadota bacterium | reverse complement strand
AAGCTGACCTGTGCGCGCAGGCCGACCGCTTTTATCGCGTTGCCTTCGGCATTGCCGCCCGGATGGCGCAGGTACTGGAAGTCCGGCGACAGCTCGAACTGCTTGTGCACCCGATAGCGGTAATACAGCTCCAGCACTTGTTCCGAACCTTGCGCCTGATAGCCGAAATCCGGCTGGCCGTCACCGTCGGCGTCCAGCGTTGCCGATTCGTTGCGGAAATCGCGGCTGGTGCGCTGACTGCCCAGCGCAATACCCAAGGCATCGGCCGAACGGCCCCAGTAATTACCGCCAATCTCGACACCGCCGGTCAGCGTCTGGTCGAATTGCGCCCGGCCGCGGGTTTCATTGCCAACGCGGGCAAACACCGTCAGCGCGTCGCCAATACGCTGGTCCAGATTGACGCCCCAGCCCTTGTGCTCGGAAACCGCCTTGTCGAAATCCTCGCTCAGACCGCTGCGCCAGACATAGGCACGGTAGTTGCCATCCAGGCCGTCAAACAGCTTCTGCCTGGTTTCTGCCTGGAGAATGACAAACGGCGAGCGGAATGAGCGGTTGTACTGTGCTCCGGCTCCCGCAGCGAAAACACCAGCCGACAGACCGAAAGTGATCGGCTTGTTGACCTCGTTGGTGTAGGCAGCGATCACACCCGGCGCATAGCCGTAGGCGTCCACGCCGGTATCGTGGGCGGCATCCAGCAGTGCATTGTGCACAAACACACTATTGAGAAACTGGCGGGTTTCATCGTTGGCGGCGGCATTCTGGTCAAAGAACAGGTAGGGATCGATCTTGCCAAATGTCACACTCAGATGATGGACTGCATCCTGCCTTGTCTGATCGCGAAACAGCGGCATGTTCAGCTGATACCAGGCCTGTGCCAGCAATGCCACGCTATCGTCCTGCTGCGACACACCGTTCAATTGGAACGCACTGGCATTGAGCGGGCTGAAACGGTTATCGGAAGACCCCAGGCCAGTGCCCTGCCCCAGTCGAACCTGTGCAAACAGCTTGCCTTCGGCCTCTCCCAACGAGCCCCCCGGCAACGAGACAGCCACATCACCGCGATAGTTCAGCTCGCTGCTACCGCTGCCGTCGGCCAGCACGCCATGGTTGGCACGCTGGGCCACAGTGGTAAAGCTGACGCCGGCCTTGATGCCATCCAACGCTTCGACCGCGGCAATGGCCTTTTGCATGCCCAAAGTTTGCGCCTCGGTCGCTTTCAGGCGGGTGGCCAGCTGCGGATCCTTTTCGCTTAAATTGTCGCGGTCGAGCGCATTCTCCAGCGCCTCGTGATGTTCTTCCAGCGTTTTGACCCGCATCCCGAGATCGCCACTGCCACCACTGGTGTTGAGGCGCGAATTGAGCTCGGCGTTGGCTTTTTCCAGTTTCTCGATCCGCTCCGACAACTGCCGCAGCAACTCGCTCGAATCCGTCTTGTTTTTTTCTGCCGCCACGGCCGGCGCCGCAACCGCACAACTTAATGCTGCTACGACAGCAAGGCCTAGGCGGGCTGGTCGGAATTTATTGCCAAACATCAGTAGCCGCCTTTCTTGCCGATGCCGGCGAAGACGAAATCATATTCGGCG
>CALMFQ010000593.1 GCA_937863215.1 uncultured Pseudomonadota bacterium | reverse complement strand
GGCCATCCATCAATTCCAGCCCGGCCGGGATGATGCCGGCGGCGATGATGCTGGCAACCGCATCGCCGGCCGCGCTCACTTCGGCGAACGCGGCCATCACCACCTGCGCCAATTGCGGTTTCGGCAACAGCTTGACGGTGATTTCGCTGACGATGCCGAGCAGGCCTTCCGAACCGATCAGCAACGGCAACAGATCGAGGCCAGGGCTATCCGGGGCATGCGAACCGATTTCCAGCACCTCGCCGTCGATGGTAATCAGCCTTAACCGCAGGATATTGTTCACCGTCAGCCCGTATTTCAGGCAATGCACACCGCCGGCGTTTTCGGCCACGTTGCCGCCAATCGAACAGGCGATCTGGCTCGACGGATCGGGCGCGTAATACAGCCCGTGTTGTGCCACCGCCTCGGAAATCGCCAGATTGCGCACGCCGGGCTGAACGGTTGCGCTGCGCGCCAGCGGATCGACGGCGACGATCTGTTTCATCCGCGCCAGCACCAGCAACACCCCCTGCGCATGCGGCAGCGCGCCGCCGGACAGGCCGGTGCCAGCGCCGCGCGGCACCAGCGGCACCTTGTATTCACGACACAGGCGCAATACGGCGAGAATCTGCTGCTCGTTTTCCGGCAATACCACCGCCAGCGGCAGGCGCCGGTAGGCGGCCAGCCCGTCGCATTCGAACGGCCGCAGCGATTCGGCATCGCTGAGCACACCACCCGGCGGCAGCTCGTGCTGCAATGCCGCGACAAAGCGCTGGCGTTGTTCGGCCGACAAAGAGGCAAACGTATCGCTATGCATGGGGCGGGCGCATCAGATCACATCGATGGCAAAAGCAAATCCGCTCAGCGCCAGCAGCAGCACGCCGAGCACGAACACCACAGCGGAAATCCGCTCCATTACCGCAGCCAGCATGCCCAGGCGCATCGAGATGAACGAGCAGACGGCGCTGAGGAGGAAGAACAGACTGTCGAAAGCCATCGCCAGATGCATCAGGCCGGCACCGGTGCGCAGATTGAGCAGCTTCGACAGCGCCATCAGGATCACGCAGATGCCAAGCATGATTGCCGAGGTCGGCAGGATATGGTTGGCCGGATTGGTATTCGCCATGGTGGCCGGGGCCGGCGCCACGGCATGCGTCGGTGGCAGCGTCGCGGCGTTGGCGACGATGTCCTTCTTGAATACGTTCGGCGGAGGCTGGGCCATGAAGTTTCCTGCATTGAAACCGGGTTTGCCCTTATTCCGGCACGGGCGAAACCGGCTTTATAGTGTCCATGCCGCCACAAGCGGCGTTGGGACTTGTTCTATAACCTAGAGTAGACGATTGCGGCGCCCAATGACAGCCGCGACCAAGATCACCCATCGGAAGGAATAGCATGGCCGAACTGCCCGAAGACCTCGACCCGCAGGAAACCCGCGAATGGCTGGACGCACTGGAAGGCGTGATTGCCGCCGAAGGCCCGCAGCGTGCCCATTACCTGATTGAAAAGCTGGTCGACAAGGCGCGCCGCCGTGGCGCCTGGCTGCCGTTCCACGCCACCACCGCCTACCAGAACACCATTCCGCTGCTGCGCGAGGCCAAATCGCCGGGCAACCACGAGCTGGAACGCAAGATCCGCAGCTATATCCGCTGGAACGCGCTGGCGATGGTGGTGCAGGCCAACAAGCAGACGTCCGAACTGGGCGGGCATATTGCCAGCTTTGCTTCTGCCGCCACGCTCTACGACGTTGGCTTCAACCATTTTTTCCACGCCCCGACCGACAACCACGGCGGCGATCTGATCTTCTTCCA
>CALMFQ010000592.1 GCA_937863215.1 uncultured Pseudomonadota bacterium | reverse complement strand
CAGGTCACCGTAGCCTGAAATAATTTATCGCCCGGAGCCGGAATTTGTTTCCGTTGTCCACCCAGCCCGATTGTGTTGAAGGCCGTGATGTGGAATAAATCCATCCACATGATGCGGGTTCCCTCGAGGAAAGGAATGACTGATTCGGCCAGCATGTGCGCGATCTCGGCATTTTCATGACTGACCACGATGTTGAGCGTACCGACGGCCTTCTTGGTCGTGTAGATGGTGGCATTATCCTGACTGTAGGACGTCTCCATACCGATCTGCGCCGGTTGGAAGGTAAAGTCCTGCATGAATATCCGGACGCCTCGCGCACTGGCAGATATTTCGGGAGAACCAAAAGCCAGTCCGACAGGCAGCTCGCTACGGTCCGGATCTTCCAGATTGTAGGTCGTGCAGGCCATGACGTCCGTATGTTTACCGTAGTCGGCAGCATTCGAAAAATGCCGTTGCAGCAGCATGACGAAAAAATAGCGCAGCTCGGCAAACGAAGGCGGCTGCTCGCAGCGTTCGCGCAACGCCGAGCCGAGCCGCAATGCTCCGGCCGGGTCATCAGCGCGTTCCATTTTGATCGGGTCACTCATTGGATGGTCTGGGGATGCAGGACTGAGATGTCCAGCCGGTAGCGGGTATCAGTGCGGTTCAGCAGATGCAGGGTCGTGTCGTACGCTACCGCCACAACGGCCTTGAAGAAATACGGCGTCACTTCCGCGCCCACCACCCACCGTTCATCCGTCACCGGGTTGACGAACAGATGATCAAGTTTCGGTCGCGGATAACACAGCATGCGCGCAGGCGCGACGCGCCGTTCCACGGATGCAGCCGTGTCTGGCGTCTGCTCCATCTCCAGCTTCTGTTGCCCAAACGTCACCCAGGTGGCGATGGGCGGGCCGTAGCCGCCCTCAAAGGGTAGGCCGAAGGACTGGATCGGGGCATGCTTGCATTCCTGTCCGCGAACTACCGACACGTCCGGATCGTAATACGGATTGCGCTTTCCTGCCATCAGCGGCACGAAGTGCAGCATCGGTGTGCCGTCGGATTTTGACTGCCTGATGAATTCCTCGTGGATGATGCGACTGGCTATGGCCAATTCCTTGCGAGTCAGTACGCCGAGTGCCGCCACCGGTTCCGACATGACGATTTCTCCATCAGGATCTTCCGCGCCCAGCCGGTAATAGATGTCGTCGAGTTTGGACGTGCGAGGAATATTCTGATCCAGATATTCGGTCGCACCGAAAATGCACTCCTCGTCCGGGTTCAGGAAATGCCACGAGACTCCGCCATCAAGAGAGCGATATACCAGGACGCCCCAATCCCCATACACCCCGGCGGTCTGCCAGCGGAGTAATATCTGATCCTTCCCATAGGCAGGCTGTACAGTGATGGATGTAAATGGTGCGACCATGATCAACCGATCTGCCCATAAGCCATCCGGACATTCTTCACCATTTTCCTGGATTTAGCTCCTCGTTCGAAATAGGCACGGAGCTGAGGCTCCAGCTTCTCGTAGAAGGCGTAGATCTGCGAGTCCTTCGATACCGTCACACCACCCGCCGTATACTCGATGGCGTTGCGTGCAATATTCATCATCATCGACCGCAGCAATGCAGCGGCGACACCATGCACGAACGTGTCGTCCTCGTCGATGTCCGGCATGCATGCGACACTGACGGTATCGCAGGGAGGTAGGGTCGAATTATAGGCGCCGGCAGTCAGCTTCATCGCCATCTGAATTTCCGCGGGGGAAAAATCGATGTCGGCTGAAAATAAATTCGCCTGGGCGCTCTTGTCGTTCAGGAATGCCTGAACGGATTCGACGGAGAGGGGCATCTTACGGGGCGGTTGCGAGTTTGAAGGTGACGATACCGGCCCAGACCGGATCCAATCCGATCTGCCGCTGCGATGCGGCCTTGACGGCCCAGACTGGGGAACGCGCTTCGACCGCGCTGCGCAGCAAAACTGCAGCGGCTTGCTTGTCCATTCCAGCTTCCCGGCACGTGCGTGCAAATTCCTCGACATACGCCGGGGTGATGACGTGGGCGGTCTTGCGCAAGTTCGGATAATCGCCGTCTGCTTCATCTTCGTCTCCAGATGCCAGGGCCTTGTAGGCACCATATCCGGCTGCACCGGCAAGGCCGGCTCCGGCCAGACCAAGTCCGATTTGCGTTGGGGTGATGGATTTGAGTGACGTCATAAATTTGGAAGGCGGGGCAGGCGTAAGCTCCGGCGTGTTGATTCCGATTTCATCCCCAATGGCGTGGAAGAATCGCCCGGGCAATTTGAGCGCTTTGCCGACGCCGTGCCCAGCTCGATCGACCAAGTTGCCGACATTGGTGCCCATCAGTTTGTGGAATGCGCTGCCGGCCAAGTCCATCGGGTGGAGAGCTTCGTTGGCCGCGTAGCCACCTACACCGGCAAGTGCTGTGCCGCCTAGCAGATTGGCCCACGCATTCGTACGGGCGGCGCGTAAATTCGCGATATCAATCCCGGTCGGAAGCTGTGGCCCTATACCACCAGCGGCAGCTGGATTGCGGCGCATCAATTCTTT
>CALMFQ010000591.1 GCA_937863215.1 uncultured Pseudomonadota bacterium | reverse complement strand
TCAGCCGAACTACGTATGGCAGGCGGATCAGTTGTCTCCGGCATCGGATTCCTTCTGGTGTCGTACCCAATCCCAATATCCGAGCTGGGTGTCTTGCTGTCCGACAGCCCATCTCCACGCTTCCTTGTCGTACTCCGGATCTTCCCCGGATTGAAAACAGGGAGCTTCTTCGACCCAAATACGCAGCGCCGATTCGGCGTCCTGCATGGGATCCAGGATTTTATCGGCATCAGTCTCTTCCAGCCATTCAGCTCCTGCGATTTCGTGTTTGATATTCCAAATCTCGAGAACGCCGGATATCAAATTGGCCAGGGCACGACAACGCTGAATATCCGGGTCGATAATCCTGATGGTGGGAAGGTTCATGCGCTCGGTCTCGTCGCCCATCTACATCCCCCTCCATTGGCCTTCCGGCTCATTTGATTCGATTCCTTGTTGGATCATGGTTCTGATTTTTGGTTTAATAATTGACTTAAACAACGTCGGACAATAACATGCAGGCATGCGCGAAATGTGGAAAGACGTTGATGGGTATCCAGACTACCAAGTCAGTAATCTGGGGCGAGTGCGGTCATTCAAAGGCCCTGGAGGAGTGCACAATAAACGTCGCGTGATGCCGAATATCCTTGCCGGTAAACCGAACTCAAAAGGGTATCTGGTGCACGCGCTCTGTCGCGACGGTAAAGCGAAAACGCATAACTTGCATACGCTAGTGTTGCGTCATTTCGGCTCGCCTCAACCTCCGAACACCGAATGCTCCCACATCGACGGTGTACGCACCAACTGTCGCGCTGACAATCTCAAATGGGAGACGCATAAAGAGAATATGCGGCGGAAGGCGGGGCACGGGACAGCCCCTGTCGGGATACAAAATCCCCGTTCTGTAATCACTTCGCTAGATGTGCCTGTTATCCGAGCGCAGCGGTCTGCGGGAGCTACACTTGCGTCATTGTCTGCACGCTATCGCGTTACTATCACCGCCATATGGGCCATTTGTGTTAGGCGTACTTGGAAGCATATAACGTGACCCACCGGTACTGATGGAGATCAGGTGGGGTCATCGAAATGGTTTTATGCCCAGCAGGTGCAGCACACCGTCCCGCCAAGTAGGCAGCCTATGCGCTACCCGCTCGGAGTCCACGCAACACACCCGCGAATTAGCCTCGCAGAGCAATGATGATGTCATCTTTCTATTCATGAAGTGTTCCAGGTGCAACGCGTCATCGTATGCCCGCATGAACGATGACGCGTCCGTATTTTGAAGCATTCGCCACAACACTTCTTTATCCTCGGGCGGACATACATCCATGAGGATATCCACCCACGCAGTATCCTGACAGAGCGATGACCCGCGCCGCACCAACACCAAGCGCTGCGGTATCATGCTCTCCACAACGACAGGGCCGGTAATCCAAAGTGGTATGTGGGCGGAAAAAGGAACAAATTCCGCCGGAAGAATAGAATCAGGGATCACGCTGGATGGCCCACTTGGAAGCATCTTTGTAGGAAAAGCCATTCTGCCTGTTCAGCAATGCAGCTCGAAGGCGATCCAGATCGACGAACTCCCGCCAATTGGCGTAGTTGCACTCGAGCAGATATTCGATGTAGGCGAGCTGTCGCTTCAGCGACCTGTGCTCTTCGCTTAGGCTTTCAAGCCATATCCGCAGGCTGTGGCTGACGAGCTGGCATACCTCACAAGGCAGGATCGTGCGGAAGAATTCTATCCGACGCTCCCAATTGGCGATCTTGTAATCCGCTCCATAGAATTTCGTACCGTAGTGGTCGAAGTCCTTGACGTGTTCCTCAAATGGGATGCGCTCCCACACGACATGCCCGCAGGACTTCCGATATTCGACGACCGCAAACGTACCATCGGGTTTGAACTTCAACCGCCCGAAAAAGACCACCCGGAAGGTCGGATGGACTAGCGGAAACGGACAGTCCTTCAGGTCTCCGATCTCGTCATGATCCCGGTAAAGCACCGGACAATCCGGGTGGTAGAACTCGCGCTGGAATTTCGTACGCCGGCGCCGTCTTATGGGCGACTTTTTCACGTTTCCTCCGGTTCGTCCGCCTGCTCTACGTCGACTGTCTGGAAGCCCATTATGGAAGCACCCAAGATGGGCGCGTACGGCGGACTCCCCGCATCCGCAGCCAGTGTCTCGATTCTTATGGTGTTTACATCCAGCGCCAGCACAATATTTTCAATCTCATCCGCGCCGGTATCGTCCGGCACCTCCGCGTAAAATTCCGTCGTAATGCAAAGTTTCTTCACGTTTATTCGATCTCTATGTTGCCGACTTCTTCGGTGTCGTAGTTGGTCACTTCGGCTCCCTCGATGCGCTGCATCTTGCCATCGATAGGCTTGGTCACCTCAATCTTTCCCGGAATATCGATGGCTAGATCCGGCAGCGCGTCGTCGGATACCGTGTCTGGAACCACGACATCGAACCTGACGTAAATGGATGCGGTCTTCATTTATCCTGTGGTTTTCTTGCTTCAATGTCCCAGCTCTTCAATAGCGTGATGGTCGGATCTTTCCTCCGAGCCTTATCCGCTTTGCGCTTCAACGCCGCGAAGGTAATCCGCAGTGGATCGCGCCCACTCGCACCCGGGTCCGTATCGCCAGTAACGAACTGAGCGTCCGCCAGCTGACTGAATGGAACCAATCGTACTTTCAGCACCTTGCCCACGTCGCGGCGCAGAATGTCCCACTGTTCCTGAAGCTGCTTTACAGACTCCTGATGTGTAATCAGCCAGTTGGCGTACCCGTCCGGATCCTCAGCACTCCGGGCCGTCCGCTCTCCATACAGAACGAACAAACTCCGGACTTCGGATTTCATATGCGCGAGGTATCCTCTCAACAACGTGTCATTCGTCAGTGTCATGAATTGACCCCGAAGTTCTGCACAATTTCCACCGTGAAGTCGCGCAAGTCTTTGTCAGTCAGAAAAGGCTGCGCTGTCAGATCCGAGCAGGCCGCCATGGTAGTCTGAGCGATCAGTGATAAAATCATATCCGAATCAACGCATTCCGCATTTTTCCACTCAGGCGGAAACGCATCGCGGATCGGCTGAAACGTCGACCATTCCGCCAATTCGCTCAGCCCCATAAAGGCCGGTGATGCGTCGTCGAATACCATACAGGGAGCCCAGCCGTCACGCTTGGCTGCCAGCAGGGCCGCCCATTTGTGGCGCTGCTCACCTTCCGTGGTCAAGTCGAATGCGACGCCATCCGGGATGGCAATCTGACAGAAGAACAGATCGGATTCCCCATCGGGATTTATACCAGCCACGATGACGCGCACAATGCGGTTAGGCACTGACTTTTCGCGTTCATCCCATGCGTAGATGTCGACCCGACCTGAGTGTCCATGAAGCATAATGTGTCCGTAATCCACTGTATTTATGCACCGCAACCGCTCAGCTGAGCGATTTCTCACAAATTCGTCCATCAGTTTATGGCGTTGCGGCCAATTACTAGGACTACGCATTTCGCCATTCTTCATCACGCATATCGCGCCTGACACTGGGGCGTAATGAATCTCCCACCCGTCTTCTCTGACCAACCGGAACAGATCAGACTCCGCCTCGGTGCTACTCATCGGTGGCAGGTACAAACCATTCCCGTAATGCCTCCTGGGACGGTTTCTTCCAGTTCAAAATCCGTCCAGTCTCGACATCGATATGGAGATCCAGAAAATCGTTATCGCCTCCCGGGAAGAATGGCGGTACGTACCCGCATTTTCCGAACGACTCTGCCTCGGTCGTCACCGCCACTATGCTGCACTGATCAGCTGTCTTGCCGCAGACCCTCAGGGTCTTGATTGTTGGTTTGCTCACTTGTGTTTGTTTTCAGCTTGCGTCGTAATTGCCTTATCGTCAGTAGAAGCCATGCCGTATAGGCAGGCCATGCGACACAGAACACGAGTACATTCACAGCCTCGTAACTGATATGCAGAATTCGTGCGAGCATCTCCAAGATGTCCACGCACCAATAAAATATGCGCGTCACGGCGCTGCGTGCGCCAAAATGTTCACATACTTGGAGATGTCGGAACCCTCCATCTGTTTTGCTTTTTCCAAGACTATTTGCGTTGGTTCTACTATTCCGGTCCGTATTTGATCGCCTACCAGTTCAATCAGTTTGTCCCTATCTGGTCCTCCTTGAGTGAACGACTTCACAGATGAAAGCATCCGCGGCACCTTGATGGACGAATGCGCCGTTGGCATCACAGCCAGTTGATCAAATACCGGGGCTTTGGTGGCCACCACGTCATTGAAGAACTTCCGGAGCGCCAGGGACGTCAATCCCTGGCCGATAGTACCGCCATCTTTACGTAGCAGCTGGAAGGCTAGTAGCGGATCGCTGATCCGCGTATGCCAACGATTAGGATCCCGCGCTACATCGGCTGCCATGCGTATTCCTATCGCCTTTTCGGTCGGGCTAAGATCGAAGTCCCAATAATCAGTAAGCCGCCTCACATTGCCGTACTGCTCCGTGGGAAAACCTGCGAACACGTCTGACATGCGCAACGGCGATGTGCTACCGGCCATATCCGTAAATCCGTAGCCGCCTTTATCTCCCCACAATATTTTGAAAATGTTTACGGCTTTCGAGTCCAGTGCTCCGGCCGGATTATCGTAAAAACGCCGGTTGAGTTCTACCTTTGGATACTTACGTCCGTCAGCACCAACAATGGAGCCGGCGTCCTGAAACCAATCATTTGCGCCCTCGCTATGCACACCGAGGCTACGTCGCAATAATTCGCGCCGCATCAACGGCGCTTCTCCCCAATTCCCGCCTTTTCCGGATTCGTAGAAGTAATCAGTCGGCCGCATATGCAGCGGCTTGTCCAGAACTGCTCCCCGCCACAGGCCAGATACACCATCCCGCGTCATGCCTTGCGCGACGTCCCCAGCGTTGTAGCCTGCCAGTGTGGGCGAGTTGCTCAGTAGCCTGCGAAGACGATCTCCAGCCACGTCGCCAGTCAAGGCTCCCAACAGCGTACCCTTGAGCAGCCGCGAACGTAATTTGTACCGCTGCAGGGCGTCACCCTTTTTGTGTGGTTTGTTCCGCTCGGCCCACCGGTGATACAAATAACCAGTGCCGGCGCCAGCCAATCCCCCAGCCACTGTCTCTGGCACGTGAAATCCAGGCATTTGTAGCCGCACTTTGTCGAGTATGGAACTCAGCGTACTCACGATTCGTCAATAGTGCCTGGAGCTGATGAGTTCCTGCAATTTACGCTGACGCT
>CALMFQ010000590.1 GCA_937863215.1 uncultured Pseudomonadota bacterium | reverse complement strand
CTTCGGCGGCAATTGCGCACGACCTGCGCCATCCGATCAGCCGGCTGCGCAACGAGCTCGAATTGCTGGCAGCGGAAACCGCCGATGGCGCCACCAGCGAGCGCATTGCCGGCCTCACCAACGACATCGACACCATCCTGCGCACCTTCCAGGCCATCCTGCGACTGGGGCGGCTGGAAGCCGGCGCCTATCAGCTGCAGATCGAAACCAGCGATGTAGTCGATATCGTCGCCGACGCGGTTGCGCTGTACGAACCGATGGCCGAGGCGCAGCAGCGGCGCATCCTGTTCAGCGCCGAGCCGGTGCTGCTGGCAGTGGACCGCGCGCTACTGTTCCAGGCCGTGGCCAACCTGCTCGACAATGCCATCACCTATGGCGCTGGCGATATCGAAGTCACCACCGGCCCGCAGCGCATCGCCATCCGCGATCACGGCCCCGGCATCGCCGACACAGACTTGCAGCAGGTGCTGCAACCCTTTGTGCGCCTCGACGAAAGCCGCAGCCGCCCTGGCAGCGGCCTGGGCCTGAGCCTGGTCAAAGCGATAGTGGAAGCGCACGGCGGCAGCGTGCAGCTGGAAAACGCCGATCCCGGGCTGCGGGTGATGCTGCTGTTCGCGCCGCAAACATAGCCAGCATCGCTGCAAGCCGCTCTGGGCTTGCCTTGCAGGCCGGCTAGCTGCGCCGCGAGCGATCGAAACGGTCGAAATACAGATACAGCGCCGGGGTGATGTACAGCGTCACCAGCTGCGAAAAGATCAATCCGCCGACCACCGCCAGCCCCAGCGGCTGGCGCAGTTCCGCCCCTGCCCCCAGCCCCAGCGCGATTGGCAGCGCGCCCATCATTGCCGCCAACGTGGTCATCATGATCGGGCGAAAGCGCACCAGCGCGGCTTCGCGGATCGCCTGCTGTGCATCGACGCCAGGCTGCTGGCGCGCTTCGATGGCAAAGTCGATCATCATGATGGCGTTTTTCTTCACAATGCCGACCAGCATCAGCACACCGATGGCGGCGATGATGGTCAGCTCCTGGCCGAACAGCAGCAGCGTCAGCAAGGCACCGATGGCGGCGGACGGCAGGCCGGCGAGGATGGTCAGCGGGTGGATGAAACTTTCGTACAGCACGCCGAGCAGCAGGTAGATCACCGCAATCGCAATGCCGATCAGCGCCAGCTGGCTGGTCTGCGTCTCCTGGAATGCAGCGGCATCGCCGGCATAGCTGGTGACGATGCTGGCCGGCAGGCCGATCTGCCGCTGCAGCTGCTCGATGTGTGTTGCGGCGCTGCCGAGCGGCACGCCCGGCGCCAGGTTGAACGACAGCGTAATCGCCTGCAACTGGCCCTGATGGTTGACGGCACTCGGCCCTACGCTGCGGTCAAAGCGGGCAATGGCATCGAGTGGCACCAGGGTGCCATTGCCGGCCCGCACCCGCAGCAGGCCGAGGTCGAACTCGTTGCGCTGGAAGCGCGTATCGACTTCCAGCAACACCGGATAATCGCTGCTGCTGGTGTAAATAGTGGAAATCTGCCGCTCGCCGTAAGCCGAATACAATGCGCTGCGGATGTCCTGAAGCTGCACGCCGAGCAAGTTGGCCTTGTCGCGGTCGATGCGCAGTTGCGCCTGCAGGCCGCCCAGCTGCGAATCGCTGGTGACATCGCGGAAGATCGCATCGTCGCGCATGGCGCGCATCAGCTGCTCCGACCACTGGTTCAACCGATCCGACTGGACACTCTGCAGCACATACTGGTAGCGGCTTTTGCTGGCGCGGCCGCCGAGCCGCAGGTTCTGCACCGGATTCAGGTACACGGCCACACCCGGCACCGCCCTGGCATCCTTGCGCAGGCTTTCCAGCACGGCCGCCAGCCTGGCGCGCTGGCCGCGCGGCTTGAGCGTCAGGTACAACCGACCGGTGTTGCTGGTGTTGTTAGGCCCGCCCAGACCGACGGTAGTGGTGACTTTGGCAACATTCGGATTGGTGCGGAAGCGCTGCAGCAATTGCAGATCGAGCTCTACCAGTTGCCGGTAGGAAATGTCGGTGCGCGCTTCCATGGTGGCATTGACCTGACCGGTGTCTTCCTCGGGGAAAAAACCCTTCGGCATCTGACTGAACAGCCAGCCGGTTGCGCCCAGCGTCAGCAACGCCAGCGCCAGCATCGACGAACGATGGCGCAGGCTCCAGTCGAGGCTGCGGCGATAGCCATCCACCACCGCATCGAAACCGCGCTCGAACAGCTGCAGCAGCCGATTCGGGCTGGCCTGCGCCGCCTGATGCGGCGGCAGCAGCCGTGCTGCCAGCATCGGGATCAGCGTCAGCGATACCAGCGCCGACACCAGGATCGCCAGCGACACCACCACGGCGAATTCGTGGAACATCAACCCGATCACGCCCTGCATGAAGAAGATCGGGATGAACACTGCCACCAGCGAAATCGAGATCGAGACAATGGTGAAAGCGATTTCCTTCGATCCGGTCAGCGCCGCCTGCAGCGGCGTCTGGCCCTGTTCGACGTGGCGGACGATGTTTTCCAGCACCACGATCGCATCGTCGACCACCAGCCCCACCGCCAGCGTGATGCCGAGCAGCGAAATGTTGTCGAGGCTGTAGCCGAACCAGTACATCAACGCCAGCGTGCCGAGCAGCGACAGCGGCAACGACAGCGACGGAATCACGGTGGCCATCAGCCGGCGCAGGAACAGCAGCATCACCAGCAGCACCAGCGCGATGGTCAGCGCCAATGTCAGCTTCACATCGTGCAGCGCTTCGCGCACCGAACCGGAGCGGTCGTTCATCGGCTCCAGCCGCACCGATGCCGGCAGTTGCGCGCTCAGGCGCGGCAAGGCTGCCTTGACCGCATCGACCACCGCAACCGTGTTGGCATCCGGCTGGCGCAGCACCGACAGCACGATGGCGCGCCGGCCATCGACCCAGCTGCCGATGCGCAGCGTTTCGACGCTGTCTTCGACACTGGCCAGCTCGTCCAGCCGCACCGCTGCGCCGTTGCGACTGGCGACGATCAGCCGGCCGAATTCGGCCGCATTGCGCAGCTGGCGGTTGGCCTCCACCGTCAGCGTCTGCGATTTGCCTTCGATCACGCCGACTGGCGAATTGCCATTGGCGGCGCGCACCGCCTGCGCCAGTTCATCCAGCGTCAGATCGCGTGCCGCCAGCAATTGCGGGTTGACGCGAATCCGCACTGCGTAGCGCTTGGGGCCGTTGATGTTGACCTGCGCCACGCCGGGCAAGGTGGCGAGGTTGGGCAGAATCCAGTTGTCGGCGTAATCGTGCAGGTCGGACAACGCCAGCGACGGCGATTCCAGCGACAGGAACAGCACTGGCGAATCGGCCGGGTTGACTTTGCGGTACGACGGCGGCGTAGTCATTTCCACCGGCAGGTTGCGCTGGGCGCGCAGCAAGGCGGCCTGCACATCGACCGCGGCGGCATCGATATTGCGATCCTCGTCGAATTCCAGCGTCACCGAGGTGCTGCCGCGAGTGCTGGTCGAACTGATGACCTTGACCCCGGCAATGGTGGAAAACTGCCGCTCCAGCGGCGTCGCCACCGCCGAAGCCATGCTGTCCGGGCTGGCGCCGGGCAAGGTGGCGCTGACGTTGATGGTGGGCGAGTTGTAGCTTGGCAGTGCGGCAATCGGCAGCCGGCCGTAGGCGACGATGCCGGCAATCACGATTGCCAGACTCAGCAGGATCGTCATCACCGGGCGGCGGATGCACAGCGCCGGCAGGTTGGTCATGGCCTGGCTCCGGCCTTGGCGGCGGGTTGGTCGCCAAGCGGCTTCGGCTTGATGCTGTCACCGGGGCGCAGGCTGGCGCCATTGGCGGCGACCACCAGCGTGCCCGGCGCAATTCCGGCAACAATCGCCTGTTCGTTGCGGATTGCCAGCAGCGTCAGCGGCCGGGCCTGCAGGCGCTTATCCGGCCCGACCACGAAGGCGAATTTGCCATCCGGCCCGCTCTGCACCGCGCCCACCGGCAGCAGCAGCGCCTGTTGCCGCACGCCGGCCAGCAGCTTGAGATTGACGTACATGCCCGGCCACAGCCGGCCGGCAGAGTTATCGAATTGCGCTTTGAGGCGAATGGTGCCGCTGCGGCTGTCAACCGCATTGTCGATGAAGCTCAATTCGCCCTGCAACGCAGCGCCGGCTTCACCGGCCTGTTCCGCCAGCGCCGCGCTGACCTTGAGCCGGTGCTGCGCGTTGGCAGCAAACACCTGCGCCAGCGATTGTTCGGCAATGGTGAAACTGACACCGATCGGATCGAGCTGCGCAATCGTGGTCATCGGCGTGGCCTGCGCCGGCGTCACCACGCTGCCGGGATAGACATTGATCGCGCCGCTGCGGCCGGCAATCTGCGCGCTGACGGTTTTGTACGCCAGATCGACTTCGGCGGCGCGGATTGCCGCGACATCGGCGGCAATCGCCGCCTTGAGGCTATCCACCGCACTGGCAGCGCTGTCCACCGCGCTCGGTGCGACATAATTCTGCTGCTGCAGGCTGCGGTTGCGCGCCAGCGTGCGCTGCGCATCGGCCAGTTGCGCCTCGTCGCGGGTTTTCTGCGCACGGGCTTTTTCCAGCGCGGCGCGTTCGCTGCCGTCTTCGAGCAGGAACAGCGGCTGGCCGGCGCTGACGTTCTGCCCTTCGCGGATCAACACCTTTTTCACTTGCCCGGCAAGCTGCGGTCGCACCTCCACCAGCTGCAGCGGCGCCACCTGGCCGGTGGCCTCGATTTCGACCGGCACGCTACCCTGCTGCGCCGTGGCAACCAGCACCGTCGGCGGCGCCTTGGCCTTGCCAGCCTGCGATGCCGGCCTGGCATCCTGGCGGCTTATCCCATACCAGCCCGCAGCCGCGACAGCAGCGGCGATTGCACCGGCCACCCATTTCTTGCTCATCATGCAGCGCCTTTCGTTGACCCGGCAGCGACATACAGCATGCCGCGCCTGCCTGCAATATAGTCTGGCCGGCTTACTGGCGACTTAAGCGCCCGGCCAGCAGCATGCCGGCACTCATGGCGGCAACAAAGACAAGCGCCCCGCCATCGCCACTGGCTGCTGCGACCAGTCCCGGGCCGGGGCAAACACCGAGCAGCCCCCAGCCGATACCGAACACGACACTGCCGCACAGCAGCTGGCGGTCGATTCGGCGGCGCACGCTCAGCGCAACCGGCACGCCGGCCAATGTAGTCCCGCGGCGCTTGCTCCAGGCATAAGCCGGCATGGCGACGGCGATAGCCGCAGCCATCACCAGCGCCAACGACGGATCCCATTTGCCGCCGAGATCGAGAAACGCACGCACTTTTTCCGGATTGGTCATGCCGGCCAGAATCAACCCGCTACCGAACAGCAGGCCGGCCAGCAGCGCCGACAACAATTGAGCCAGCCGCATCACAGCGCCCCCGCGACAAAGCGCACCAGCATTGCCGTGCCCATGAAAGTCAGCGTCGCCACCAACGAACGCTGCGACAGGTTGGCCATGCCGCATACGCCATGACCGCTGGTACAGCCGGCAGCCAGCTGGGTGCCGGCGCCGACCAGCAAACCGCTGATCAATAGCAGCGGCATGCCGCCGGCTACCGGCAGCGCGCGCTGGTGCAGCAGCAACCACAGCCCCGGCAGGCACAGCCCCAGCACAAAAGCCAGGCGCCAGCCCAGCTGCCCGAACCGCCCTGTCAGCAGCTGGCGGTAAATGCCGCTGATTCCGGCGACACGGCCGTTGACCAGCATCAGCAATGCCACTGCCGCACCGATGGCTGCGCCACCGGCAAGCAGGCGGCCGATTTCAATCATGTTCATGAGCTATTTCCGATTCCTAACTGTGCCGCAGCCGGCAAGGGTATTGCCCGCCAGCGCGCCAACGTATCAATGCATACAGATATGGCGGGTATTTTATCCGGCTTTGTTATGCATCTAAATAACCCATGATTATTTGAAACATCACTTTCTCTTATATGGGCAGACAGCAGATTGCGGAAATTGCCTGCAATAGCGCCTAAGCTAGGAAAGCCGACAGCATTTTGCCCCCATGATCGATTCCGCTGACAAGCCGATTGCGGCGATCGCCTGCCCGTTACTGCAAAAGGCAACGGTAGCGTGGTATGGCCGCCTCGCCAGCCCGGCCGATGCGCTGCATCCGCGCCAGCCGCTGGATCTG
>CALMFQ010000589.1 GCA_937863215.1 uncultured Pseudomonadota bacterium | reverse complement strand
GGCTGTAAATCCGTGGACGACCGCCACGGAGACACTGCGTCAAGGCATGTTGCCCGTCCGTTCAGCGCCCGCCGGTGGTTTCCTGGCGCGCAACATGAACAAGATCATGGGCGGCACGATGCTGGGCAACCTGGGTATTCAGACTGCGGACCAACTCGGTTCTTTTTCCAATCCGATCAGGGCACGCCAGGAAGGCGCTGTCGAGGCATTGAGTTCGCTCGCCGGGCTACCAGCATGGCAGCGGTTGGGCTTTGCTGCCGCCCCAGAGGCTGCCTTGAAATACCGCCTATCCACCACGCCTACAGGCTGGATGGACAGCTTCAAGAAACGCTTCGAAGATCCGGTGACGGCGGCCACGATCAACCGTCTCCGCGCTCCCGGCACACCTGCTCCCTACCACGGTGTCTCGCAGTTCTTCGGTCCGCAGCAGGCGGGTCTGACCAACGATCTCTCCAGCTTGGCGGCTGAGAACGAAAAGCTGCGCGCCATGCTGGCTAGCGCCCCACAATAATCACCACCATGAACGCCACCATCACACAAGATTTCGTCAAGGCCCACTGGAAGGACATGCTGCAGAAGCAGTCTGCGCAGGGGCAGCCATTTCCAGGCACCGGTCCCAGTCCGGACGATCAGACGATGGCCAAAGCCTTCATGGATCAGGCCTACACGCACGTGGCGAACAAAGCCGGGCGGTTGATGGAGGATGCATATCGTCTTGGCTTCGAAATCGTCAAAAAGAATGAGGCGACGTCGAAAATTCTGGCCATTTTCGCTTTTCGGGTTGGGCGCGAATTGCTTTACGTGCCGACCTTTTTCCTCAACGGAATGATTCGTGGTACGGATCTGCTCCATCGCTACACACCCAAGCGTTTCGTACCGCTGAATCCCGATTGGGCTGGGTACCTGATCGATCAGGCCACCAACGAGCAGGGCGCATCGGTGCCGCGTGCGGAAATGTCCCGAATTCGCGACAATGTGCGGATGGATCGCATCGTCTGGCCGCCCATGCAGACCAAATTCGCCTCCGCGGACATTCCCGATGGCGGCTGGGAGCAGTGGATCGACGAAGTGTGCGCCCAGCCGACGGATATTCCGTTGCTGGCCCCGGAATTCATGGCAAAATCGGCCGCGGCCTACCAGGGTCTGATCACCGAAATCGAAAAATCACCCGCAGTTGCTGATTTGTTGCTGCGTCATTTCCCGGAGGAGCATTTCTTTCCAGAACCGAAGTTCGAAGCGGAGAAGAAAGCTTCCGCCCCTGCGGTAGCACTCAAGGTGCACCTGACCGCACAGGATGGCATCGAGAAAGCAGCCAGTGCCGGATTTTTCGACCGTGGCTACTGGATTGAAGACAACCGGGATCAAGAGAAGCTTGCCAAGGTGGCGCTACCGATCCTCGAGGGACTCGTGACGGTCGGCCAGCCCGGCACATACGATGTGCTGACTTCAGATGGGCGGATGGTCCGCTCGCTGGTTGGTATCCAGGAAGAAATTCCCCGCGACGTAACGGCTTCGCGTGACTGTGGTGTGCCTGTGCCGATGGCCGGCTGCTCGATGGGGTATGCTGAGCAGTCGGATGCAGCCAAGGTGCCGGCCATGCGGGTGCTGGCTCTGGATGGTTCGTCTCTGACAAATTCGGACGCCGGATTCATGATTTACGCACAGGATGTCGTCGATGCTGATAATCCGGGCATTGATCCGAAGGACATGAAGGTCGGATCACTCTACTGCCTGGTATTTCCTGGCGGCGGATTGTCGCGTGAATTCTTGGTCCGCAAAGCCGAGTCCGGTAACGGAGGTATGAAGCTCTTCACGATTTCCGAATACGGTTGGGATGGGCAGGGGCGTGCGCTGAATTACAATCCGGATGCTGATGATGAGCTGTGCCGTCGGGCAGGTGTCATCAATGGCTCCTACCAGGCCGTCAAGCTATCGGTCAAACCCGAGAAGCCAGGCGCCAATGAGCCATGCTGCGGTGGGTCGGGCGAATTTGATTCTGTCAACTGGACGGTACCGACCGAGAACCTCGGCAACCCCGCTACCGTCGACGCATGGTTGTTCGGCCAGATGCCGCTCAAGAAGGCCTCCGTGATTCACGATCCGGTCGAAGATCTCTACCAGATTCGCATCCAACCGGGCGGTAATGTCCTGACGCCCCACGAAGTCGCGCGGGAACTGGTCAAACAGGCCTCCCTGGATCCCGATCTGTATTCCCTGCTGGCAGAGGACGATCGCATTTCCGGATGGGAACCGCGTCGTGAAATCGCGACCAAGCTGGCCGTCTGCCTGAAGGTCCCGGCAGTTGATGCCGAAGCTTGGCTGGATGCGGCGGTCAAATCTGCATCGGCGGAGCACCGCATCCTCGAATATCCTGAAATGGAGAAGCGGGCCGACGCTGCTGATACGCTGAAGGCAATCGCTACCGTAATGGGCGTTACCGGACTTGGCGCTGGTGCGGGCGGGCTTATCGGTAACGCGATTGACCCAGCACTGACAAGTCCAGGAGCCATGCTGGGTATGACGGGGACAATACCGTTGGCGCAATACTTGGCCACGCGCGGACATAGCAAGCGCGAGCGCGAGAAGCGCGCCAACATGCTGCCGATCCAGAACAACCCGCCGTACGAACTACAGGGAGATCCGATTCACGGCATCCCGGTCGAATTCGGTCCGCAGATTCACAATCTGGAAAGCCAGTGGGGAAATCCGCCAGATGTGCGGATGCAACTCGGCGAAGTCCGCGACGCTGCCGGCGGCGTCACCAACCAGGATGGCGACGATTCGGACTTTATCTTCCACATGCCGCCCGATCAGCTGGCCCAGATGGCCGTATTGCAGAAGATGCCGCACGTTCTGGACCATGGGGTTGTTGGCAGCCTGGCTCAGACCTACGATGCATCGGCCGTCATGGATCCGATCCTGAACGACATGGAGCGTGGGCTGGATGGTATGGGGCGTGCCATTTTCCTGTTGCTCTGGAAGCCCGCTGATTTCCGTTCCATGTATGGGGCGGATGACATGCCGGATCTGGAGAACAAGCTGACCTCCATCTTCAAGGGGCTCGGCGAAGTGCTGCTCGATCTGCTGAAGAAAAATCGCGGTAATTCGAACGGATCGCCGCCGGTCATCTGATTCACCCTACCCGGTAATTTTATCCATCACCATGAACCCCACTCAAGTAGCTTTTTACGGTTTGGCCCTTACCGAACTCATCGATGCGCACGTCAAACAGGCCAACAGCATGATCCCGTCGAATTACGCCGGCATGTCTGTGCAGCAATACCTGCCGACGAATCCACGTCGCTCGGAATTTTCGCCTGAAGAGGAACGCGAAATAGAGAAGGGCAAGCAGCAATGGATCGGACGCATTTTTCAATCTGATGCTGATTCGCCAGCGGTCGACATGGCCTCGCCAACGAAAAGTGCATTGCTGGCTGCGCTGTTGGGGGCGCTCGGGGGCGGGGTTGTTGGCAGTACACTTGGTGATGGGGGCAATGCTGCTGGCGCCACTATTGGTGCTACGCTGGGAGCTGGTCTTGGCGGAGCGGCGGGTTATTTCGGGCGCGTAGCCACCAACAAGTCAATCGAGGAGCAGATGCGCCGCATTCCCGAAAATGGTACGCGGCGTGATGTCCTGAGCGATCCGGTCGTTCAAGCACGTCTGGCAATGCAAATGCAGGCCCAGCAGCCTGTCGGACGTGCTGGGCTGATTGGCGCTTTGTTGGCCAACAATTAAAGCCTGGCGCGCACAGACATGAACCCAACCGAACTAGCGCTACGCAGGATTGGTCTGATCAAACAGGCCTCTGCCTTGCAAGATGCAGTCGGTCAATTTTCGAACGCGACCTTTCTTCAACCGTTGCAGCAAGGCACACCAGTAGAGCGCGCCCTTGACCCGGTAACGAAAATAACCGGGACGGCTGATATGGCCGGTTCCGTAATGACGCGGGTGCCGGCGGCTGCCAAATTTCTGAATGCCGTATCGCCGGCAAGTGCTGGGCTTGTTCAGAAGCTGACCCCATATGCCGCACCAGCCTGGGCGGCCTCGATGGCAACGCAGGCTGGCGCCGTGCTGGCTGATCCGCGCGGAACAACCAGTACCTTTAATGCCGAGATGAACAAGACACCGCTACTCGGGCGAGCTTTCGCCGGCGCGGGAAATCCTCCGCTGGCGATCGCCAGTGCCGGTCGGCGGCTGTGGAATCTGGCCGGCACACCTCTGCGTCAATACGCCACCGCTCCTGCGCCTACCACCACAGGCGGTACGAGGATGCGATCCTTCCAATCCCCCCAATGAACGGGACTGGCCGCCTATATGTATCCGAGCGGCTCCCAGTAATATCTGACTGGACAATTTATCGGGCCTGTGGGTCAGTTCGGCGTGAATTACCAGACGATCGAGCGCCTATCCCGGTACATCCCCGACCATCTCCTGGACCGCTTTCGTCTGGGCGGACGGGGTGGATTTGATGCCGGGTTGGAATTACCGCCCGACAAGGCGGTCCAGCGGTTCATCATCGCATATAAGGATTTGGATTTTGGGTTCCGGCTCTGCAAGCTGTGTGCCGATAATGCGCTGGGGCTGCCACCCCTGTACGAGTTGGAGGACGAGCCGCTGTGGAGGTGCTGGTTGTATTGTCTGGATCCCAAGAAATCCCCAGACCCGATTATCCGACAGATCATCGGGCTGATGACGCCCGAGATGGCGGGAATGCGGGCGACCTTGAAGGGGATGTTGCTGGCTCGGGAGGCCACGCATGCAAATGTGGCGGCGGCGTTGCGGTTGGATCCGGCGGTCGTGCGGGCTTTCGAGGTCCTGTTCTTCAATGTTTTGGGGCGCAAGCAGGACCTGCTGTACCTGCAGACCGTGGTGTATCCGGAGGGGCGGCTCGGCGAATTAAATCCAGGCTACCTGCGGTCCAGTCGGCCCGAGCATGCCCTGATGCGGGCTGGCCTGAAGAATGGATTTGAGGATGTCCTGTATTGGTCGGGGGCCTCGACGGAGGCTCTTGATAATCTGGCGGCCGTGCAGTCCAGTTCGTCATTGGAGAAACTGATGACCGGATTCGGGGTCCTGCTGGCTCGCAATGGGGAACTGAACCAATCCGGCTACGAATCCCCCGGGTTGATGAATGCCCGGCAGGTCATCGCGGCCCAGAAGATGTCGGGTGAATCTGGTGAGGGTGCGATGTTTGATCTCCTGATGGGGCAGGCCCTCAAGGATGAGATCATCGCCAACCGGGTGCCGGCGAAATTCAGGGAGGATATTGCGCCTCCGGTCATGGATGTTTGATTGGAAGCATCCGCCCGCTTGCGTTCCCAAATAAAAGACAGCAAACTTTCCAGGTGACCCAGCACAAAGCCATCGCCACCCTCAAGAGTCTCCTGCCTGAGATAAATGAAACGAAAGATCCCGAGGGGGTTCTGATCAAATACGCCCATGCGGAAAATTTGTCGGCCGCGCAGCTGGAGCACATGGCGCACGTGTTCAATACGCTGAAGACCATCAACGTCATGGACAAAGCTGCGTCGCGCGGAGCTTCGTTTGAAATTCTCGACCCGGAGGCCATGATCGACAAATTCCAAGCAGCCAAGCCTGCGCGCAAGGTCGCCACCATACGTCGAGGCGGAGAAATATATCTGGAGAAGGTTGCCGGGACCGCAGTTGCTCGTGCTGTATCTGAAGGCCCGTCGTGGGGAGATTTTGCTCCGGACATGACGCCCGCTCATCAGTCTGGCAAATCCGCCTCCGTCATGTCCGCGCACGTGGGGAAATCGGAAACGCGTGTGGCTTATGAGCAGGCCGCGGATGTCATCCGCCAGGAAAGAGATCAGGCCTTCGCGGAATTTACCAAGAAGGCAGGTGCGGATCTGACGCCGGCTTTGCAGGACATGCGGGCGTTGGCCCCGGATGAATTTGCAACCGTGGAACAGCATCTCAAACAAGCTGGCATCGGGCGGGATATTCCTGCGGATGGTCGGGTTGCAGTGTGGGACCGCGCCGGTGTGCGTGATGTGTTCTGCAAGTATGCTTCGGCGGTCCGCACACTGGAGGCAGTGGTGGAAATGCTGGGGGAGTTTGAGAAGCAGGCATTCAGTCCGACGGACGTGATGGAGGCCGTTCGCAAAGCCGAACAGACGAAAAATCCCGACGACGAATCAGAAGCGCGGCGGCGTAAATTCGACTACCAGACGCGCACCGGGCGTGATCCTGAGGTAGATTGGAAGGAAGAGGACGCGAAAGCGCAGGAGCATGTCGCCGCCAATCCGTACGTGAATGTGCGCCCTGGCGAGCATGGTTACGCTGAGGCGCACAGCCGAGCTCTGGCCAACATGGATGCCGAGGCCGTCCGGAATTATCTGAATGGGCCGGCAGCCGCACCAGCCAAGGGCAAGCCTGAGAAGGGCGGTACCTTGGAGGCGCTTTATGGCGGGTTGGCTGGATTGCTGCAGGGCGCCGGGGATACTCTTCGCAGTGGGGCAAGTCTCGACACCGCCAAGGCTACAGCGTCGAATTATGTGGAACTGGCCAATCCGGCCAGTCGCGATCGCATGGGCAAATTGCAACAGGCCCAGTCGTCTACGCGGGCGGTTGCGAACCTGCAGCGTCTGATGATGACCGATCCGATCATCAGCCAGGCCGATCCGGACAAAGTCGTGCAGTCTTACAATTCGCTGCGCGCTGCCTACCCGGAATTGGTCAATGATGTGAATGTGGCGCGTTCCCTTTTGCGCGAGTCGCTGCAGTATCCGCATTTGCCGCTCAACACGTTGCAGTCCCTCATCAGCATGCGTGAGACGGCATTGAAGACCCGCACGCCAGGCAAACCTGCTGCTGTTCCATCCCCCTCCCCCAGTTCCAAATGAAGATCCGCGCTGAACTACTTCCCGTGCAGGGTATCTATCAGGCGACCATCCAGCTGGATGGTACGCGGCCATTGTCTGGTCGGGAAATTGACGCTGTTTCCCAACTGGGCGATCCGCTGGTTGAATTTGGCGGAGAGTTTTCGAACACTGACGTGACCTTTGAGCTGCCGGCCAATCAGCGTTCTGTTCCGACGGATCTTCCAATTACGCAAACCTTCGATTTGGCCGACTACGCGGATGCAGCGCTGCGTGCGCAATGCTGGCTGACCACCATGACGGTCCGGATTGGAGACGCCATGGCGAATTTGATCGGTACCGATGTTGCTGCATCATCGACCGTACAGACCGTCGGATCTACGCCAAATCCCACGCAGCCCAATGATGCACCACTGGCAAATTGGATGAACATTTAACCACCCTCTACCATGAACATCAGCCAAATCATCCTTATGCCCGGACAGACCCTCGAGGTCACCGGTGCTGCCGACATCCACGTCACCGCTCATTATGCGGATCATTCTGGTGCCGGGCAATTGACGCCTGGTAACCAGCTGACGGTTCTGACCGGTACGGACTCGACTACCGTGTGCGGGGCACCAGCGACTGGCAAACAGCGCATCATCAAAAGCCTGTCGATTCTGAATCTCAGCGGCGGCACAATTTCGGACATTTTGGTGGCGATTAAGAGCGGCTCCACGGTCGTCAAAATCGACACCTTCAATCTGTCCAACAAGGCCAATACGAGCTTTTAATCTGTCATGGGCGCCAACAAACCTCCGAGCGTCGGTACATCTGCTTTGATCGGCGCCCTTTTGGGCGGTGGTCTTGGCGCGGGCGCGTCAGCGCTCAGCAGTGCAGAAAAGCGTCCCAACGAGACGCGTGAAGCTCGTATGAAGCGTATCCTTCGCAATGCTCTGATTGGCGGCGGTTTGGGTGCTGGGGCGGGCGGAAGCGGTGGCGCATTGCTCGGGATGGTGCCTCGCATCAACAATCCCAAATCGCTGGTCGAAAAGTGGAGAGACATGCCGTGGAATATCGGGCATCCGGCCACCGGTGCGCTGGTCGGATACGGTGCTGGTAATCAAGTTGCCGCGGCCGGCCGGCGGTCCGCCCGGCTGGGAGGACTGTTGGATTCTGCCTTGAATCGCTACGATGCCCTGTTGTCGTCTCCGCAGGGAGTGGCGGCCCAGAATGCATTGGCCAAGCCCCAGGCGCTACCGGAGGAAAAGGCCGCCGTTGACGCACTCTGGAATCGTATCATCGGGAGCTTCGATCTGAGTAAATCCCACAAGTATGCTTCGCCGCCGGCTGCCGGATCCATGGAGCCAGTCCCGATGCGGGACGAAATGAAAACAATCCTGAGCGGGCTCCTCACCCGTTCCGAAAAAACCACACCGCCTGGCGGCAAGCCATTCAATACATTCGTCGATGCGGCGGCGCGCAAATCAGCTCCTGATTTTTCCCGTTATGATTTCACGCACGCGCCTACCAAGATGGATCGGCTCAAGTACGAATTGAAATCAACCGTCAGTCCGACCAAGAGCGGTATCGTCGGTGCTCTTATCGGTGGACTCGGCCCGACAGTCTTGTCCCACCTGGGAACCGCGATCAGCAATCTCCGCGAATAGCGATGCACACAAAGACCCATTTCAGTGACGACATCAGGGAATTGTTGGAACTCGCCAATGAGCCGCTCTGCCAGTATTTCTTTGAGGGTCACACCAAGCAGGCGGCTTCAAATCTTTTCAGCCGCAAGGACCTGCAGGATCTGAGCCCACCTCCCGGGCAGTTCGCCATCCACAAGGTCGTGATGGGATCGGAAGAAAAATATGGGCGCAATCGCAACCATGATGGTTATCCGCGCGCAGGGCTGATCAAAAATCATCCGACGTTCGTCAAGATTGCCCTGTGCTACCGCGAGCACGAGAACAAGGACAAGCGCAAGAACCTCGGTACCATCAAGGCATCCCGCTGGGACCCGAAGCTCGAACGTGTCGAGACCGTGTCGCATGTCCATATCGACAAGGCACCGGAGGAATACGAGATGGCGAAGCAGGGCAAGGAATTGTCCTTTAGTCAGTCCTGCAAAGTGCCCGAGGACTATTGCTCGATCTGCAACCACGCAGCCCCCAAGCCGGAGTTGTATTGCGGGCATCTGAAAGAATCGATGGGGCGGTACCTTCCGGAATTTCAGAAATACGCGTACGCGTCCAACCCGAATCCCATTTTCTTCGACGAGTCTTTCGTCAAATACGGGGCGGACCGTATTGCCCGATACCTGGAATATAAATTCGCCGATGAGGGCCACCGCAAAGCTGCTTCGGCTGAGGGGAATATTCCGGAGACGATCAGCGGCTCGGACTGGTCTGACATTATCGGTACATCAAAATCCATGACCCCGCTGGATCTTGGAGCGCGAGCACTGCTGACCAAGCTGGCATCACTGGAGCGTTGGTACGCCG
>CALMFQ010000588.1 GCA_937863215.1 uncultured Pseudomonadota bacterium | reverse complement strand
GTTCGCCGCGGAGAATCTTTGCCAGGATGTTGATGAAGTTCAACGCGTGGGTCGTGTCGTCCGTTTTTGTCGGAGCCCGGATGTATCTGAAATATTGCTGCCCGAACATCTTTTCGGAAGGGATGCGCTGCACGTTCAGAAATTCCATCAGATACCCCTGTGCCTCTTCCCAATCATAACACGCGAACTGCTGGTGCTTGATGGCATCAAAAAGTACAGACATTGACTCTGTTTTGTTGAGCGTAAAATGCAGGGGAAAATATTGATGCTCGGGCTTCTTCAGCATGGCCGCGTAAGGCGTACCGTAACCGAACATGAAGTGGCGATTGGGAGGTAGCACCTTGTGCAGGTACGTATTGTAAAATGCGCCTGCTCCATAGTCTGAGGCCATCGCAAATCCACCGAACTTGTGATGCTCCTCGATAATCGATTGCGCGATATCCTCGTACTCCATTCCAGAATATCGGCGCATGTGCAGTATGTCGATCGGTCCACTAGCCGGTACGCCAGCGATGGCATGAAGCGTATATGACGTCTTGGCATTCCGGGCCATCTGATGGTCGGATCCGCCCCAGTCGCAACCGGATATGACCCATCGGTATGCTCCTCGTGTGGCCGCAGTTATGCGCTGGTCGCGTGTTTTCTTCGACGTGCAGAGCGCCTGCAGGTCAGCTTTGGTAATTTCCCGCTGCCCCTCCTCGATCGCTATGCCGGCAATTTCCTGTAAAAATTTCTTCTCCCCGTAGTCGACCAGGAATTTGTATATCTTGGTGTACCACTCGAGAGGCTTGATGAAATCCGGGACGATGAATTGCGGAATGTGGTAGCCGATATTGTTCTCGGCGATGGCGGCGGAGTTGTCGAAAACGAAACGACCATTGATCGGATTGATGGGCCGTCCGGTATATGGGCAGATGGGCCCCCGCTCGCCGATCATTCTCAGCACCAAGCTTTTGTCTCCGCAGTGGAGGTACCTTTTCCCCGGGTCGGTAATGTGGGGCAGCGTAATATTCCAGAAGCCTTGGCTGGATGCTTCGAACCGCGTCTCCAACGGACTGTCGATCGTTGTCGATGTCCCGGAATATGTGGTGGTGGGCATTTTGGACGATTTCTGCACGGACGATACGTCGCCCTCCAGGTCTGGATCGAACAGTTGGTACTCGTCGTAATCCACCTCATCGGCCATCTTGCCGCGTACGTGTGCCGCGCTCGTCAGGGCGTGCATGATCATGACCACCGATTTGGTCGCATTGATCTCCTTGTAGTAGAGGTTGTCGCGGAACTTTGATCCAATGCCGGTGACCTGGCGCCAGCGGAAACCTGTCTCGATCTGCTTGTAGTTGTCGGCAAACGTCTTGGCGTGCTCTCCGTGCGGGGACAGGTACAGGGCCTTCCAGTAATGGATCATCCTGGACAACTGCATCAGACGGCAGCACAGGTTGGTGCTGTTGTGGCTGACGATACCGTCCAGAACATAATTGTGGTCTCCGGTAACCTCGACATCCCACGTTGGCTTATCGCCCAAAGGCGTAATGCTCTTTACGGCCTGCCAATTGAGCGAGCTATGCAAGATCCTGTCGACGCCCAGCAGGGATGGATGCGTTGGAGCCAGCTCGCGGAGATGGTCCAGCGCACGCTTTATTTTGCGCCGACCTGGCAGGCAATATTTCTGCAGCCTGAGTCCCAGCCGTCGCAACAACTGGGCTGGCTTGTCCGACACCGATTTAGCCACTTCGTGCAACCTGTCGATGATGCCAGCCGGCAGGACATCGGTATTGCTGTTTGAGTGTTCCTCTGCGGGCAGATCAATTGGAGGTTTACCAGGTATGTCGGAGAAGATGGTGCAGAATTTGGTCCATCCCTCCAATGTCTCGACGCGCACAACGAAGGTATCGCGACACATCTTCATCTCTCCCGACTTTTTCCTGTAACCGGTTTTACGGCGCTTGATGGACGTCGGAATACCGAATTTCGACAATAGGGCGCGTACGTCGGCTGCCAGCATTTTTGAACTGGATGAATAACTGATCGCAATATTGGACCCATTGCGTTTGACCATACCGTACGTGGCCCACAGCCTTGACAGGAACAGTCGGGTCTGTTCGTAATCAAGATCGAACACCCAAGCCGGAAGACGCTTCTCGTATGCGTATTTACCCCAGGACCCATCTTCCGCCAGCCATTGCCTGAGCGTGCTCTTGAATGACAGATCGATCTTCCACGCTTTCTGCTTTTTCTTCTTGTCGCGCTTACGCGTACGTTTGGGTGGATCCGCCTGCAGCGGACGAGCCAGATCGCAAAACTCATCCAGACTGGTCTGACATGCAGAAGTGAAATTGAAGTTAAGACTCAGCCCGCAGCACCCATCCCCGATCATGTAGGCAGTCAGGATAAGCCTGTCCCGCGAAACACTGACTTGATTGGTAAAGAGTCCACCAACTAGCATGCTGGCCACCATGTCCCCCGGTTTCAGGCTGCTCACTTCGCGGTACCCATCCAGGGTAAGCAGTGGGTGGTTGGTCGACAGATCAGCCTGCGCACCATTGCGGAACACAACGCGCACACACGGCTGGACGCCAGCATCATGACGAGCTACCACGGAAGTCTCGCCCATTCGGAGGGTTTTGTGGTCTAGCCCCAGCAAGGGAGTATGGATACGCAGTTCATCCGGTAGGAGTGGTCGACCATTGGCGGCCGATACGGTGTCGTCTGCGCCCACGCGCCGGCATTTGGATACCTGTCTTCCTGCCCGGACTGTCAGCGATCCGTATGGCAGCATGTCGTAGAAAGGAAAGGCAAAGGGACGCTTGGACAGACTCAATGGTTCTACGCCGTTGAACCTGGGGAATGAGTATCTGACCAGCAGGGCGGAATTGTACCGGCACAGCTTCAGCATCTGGAACATCGCCTTCTTCATTGCGGTTTTCCCAGAAGCCCCGCGTGACTCATGGTACCGGATCTCATCGACGACTGTGCACAGCTCAGAAAGGAATTCTGGGTTGTTCCTTGCTTGATCGATCAAATCAAAATATCCTTCGTCCATGGCGCAGGCGAGAGTAGCGGCGGTATATTTGAATGACAAGAACAAACCCGGGAGGTTCCCGGCTGGTCGTATTCGTCACATTCGTTGGACAAATGATCTTCCGAGATTAACTGATCAGACAAATGCACGAACCACCATCAGCTCCTCCGACACAGGCGAAAGCGGGCAAAGCTCCGGCAGTACAGGCAGTACAGGCAGCAACGAAGCCCAAAAAGCAAAGCGGCGCAGAGCCTCAGCCGCCAGCGCTGCTTGATGTGGCGACCGAGCTGGCTGACCGTCTGGCGGTAATCCAGCAAGACCACAATGAGTTCTTGAAACGTGCCGCGCAGGAACTGGACATTGATGATGCGCCGATTCATTTCCGGCGCCACGGACCGAACGATATCGGCATCGCCTACTCACTGCAGTTGTTCGTGGGCGGCCAGCGTGTCGAGGATATGTCGGGGAATTTCCCGTTTCAGAACTTGCTGGACTCGACACAA
>CALMFQ010000587.1 GCA_937863215.1 uncultured Pseudomonadota bacterium | reverse complement strand
GCGTGGTACCGGTGCCCGGCGCCAATGCCGCGATCGCTGCGCTGTCGGCCAGCGGCTTCACCCAGGCGCAATTCCTGTTCTACGGCTTTTTGCCGCCCAAATCCGGGCAGCGCAAAACTGCACTGGAAGCGCTGCGCGAGCAGAGCGCCACACTGGTGTTCTACGAAGCGCCGCACCGCATCGTCGAATGCATCGACGACCTGTTGACTGTATTCGGCCCCGAGCGGCAGATCGTGCTGGCACGCGAACTGACCAAAACCTTCGAACAAATCCACCGCTGCCCGCTGGGCGAAGCGCCGGCATGGCTGGCCAGCGACAGCAATCGTCAGCGCGGCGAATTCGTGCTGCTGGTGGCAGGCGCGCCAGAGGCGGCGCAAGATGAAGAGATGCCGACCGAGGCATTGCGCGTCTTGCAAATACTGCTGCGCGACTTGCCGGTGAAACAGGCATCGTCGCTGGCAGCGGAAATCACCGGCGCCAATCGCAAACGGCTGTACCAGGCCGCGCTGGAATTGCGCGCAGAGCAGGACTGATGCGGCTGTGCGCGTGCTTTATCCTGCTTGCGCGGCGAGTGGATATGATTAAACTTAGGTTCTGGTTGCGCTGCCGCGTCAGAGGCTGTTGCACCGTTGATGCGGCACAGTGGTGGTGTTGACGTCTTGTCCGATTATCTTACCGGCGGTTCCATGAATATGTTGCTGCGCTATCCCCCTGTTTCGCTGCTGCATCTCAGGGTTTATCTGCCGCGTGTGGCATGGGTTGCGCTGTCCTATTTCCTGCTCGGCAAGCTGTCGTATACGCTGCTGCCGGCGACCAATTCGCTGCTGGAAAGCCTGTTCCTGCCGGAAGGTTTCGGCCTGGCTCTGGCATTGCTGCTGGGGTCGTGGGTTGGGGCCGGGGTGTTTGCCGGCCATTTCGCCCTGACCTGGAGCAACGATTTCCCCTGGACACATGCCGCGCTCACCGGTGCGTGCAACGCACTGGTACTGCTTGTCGGCGCGCAGCTGCTGCGGCGCTGCCAGTTTCGGCGCGAGCTGGCCACCGCGCGCGATTATCTGCTGCTGGTGCTGGTGACGGCGCTGGTGTTGCAGCCGCTGAGCCGGGTGCTGGGCTGGTGGCTGCTGTCGATGGACACCGGCGAGGGATTCCAGTGGCTGCGCCTGAACGAGGCCATGGAGCTCGGCGCGGTGGAAAAATCGGCCTGCGAAGTGCTGGTTGTCAGCGCCATTCTCGCCTTTGTCGATGTGTTCCGCACCAATGGGCGGCCGCGTTTCTGGCTTTATCTGGCGCTTGCAGCGGCGGCGCTGGGAATTGCGCTGCAGCGTTTGTTGTTCGATCAGCAGGCGGTGCATTTGCATGCATTGCAGGTCATTTCGCTGCTTTATCTGCTGGTGATGCTGACCACGGCAGTATTCGAGCTGGCCGGCGCCGTGCTCAGCTGCCTGGCGATGCTGGCGATGCTGCAATGGGCGGCGCAGACCAACCATGGGGCATTTTTCCAGCTGGTCGGATTTCAGGACGGCGAGTATTACTTCAACGTATTTCTGGCCGGCATCGTGTTCAGTGCCGGCCTGCTGGGCGCATTGCTGCGCGAGAAATCGGCCAACGAGGCCAAGCTGGCAGAGCTGGCGCACCAGGATTACCTGACCGGGATTTCCAACCGGCGTTATTTCTGCGATCTGGCCACGCGTGAGCTGGCGCGGGTCAAACGCGGCAATGCCAGCGTTGCGCTGCTGTGGATCGACATCGATCATTTCAAGCAGATCAACGACCAGCACGGCCATGCGGTGGGCGACGACGTGCTGGTGTTCTTTGCCGGCGTACTGCAGCGCGAGACGCGCGAGGCCGATGTCGTTGCCCGTATCGGCGGCGAGGAATTTGCTGCAATGGCGCTCGACGTCAGGGAGCTGGATGCCTTGGCCGAGCGCTTCCGCAGCGCGTTGCAGCATGCATTGGCAGCACGGCCGGGGATTGTGCCGTTTACCGTCAGCATCGGCGCAACCCTGTTCCGCGTCGACGATGCCGATATCGACGTCGCCTTCCACCGCGCCGACGTCGCGCTGTATCAGGCGAAGCAGGGGGGGCGCAATCGCGCAGTGTGCGCCCCCTGACTGCATGCGGTCGAATCGAATTGGAATGTGCCCGGCTTCACTTATAATTGCCGTTTTTTCCCGCCAGGAAATCCCTCATGACCGATCGAATCTCCCTCATCCGCCCCGACGACTGGCATTTGCACGTGCGCGACGGCGCCGCGATGGCCGACGTGATCAAGGATACCGCCGCCCAGTTCGGCCGCGCCATCATTATGCCCAACCTGAAACCGCCGGTGACCACCGTTGAGCAAGCCGGCGCGTATCGCCAGCGCATCCTCGACGCACTGCCGGCCGGCAGCAAGTTCGAGCCGCTGATGGTGCTGTATCTCACCGACAACACCGACCCGGCGGAAATCGCCAAGGCCAAGGCTAGCGGCTTTGTGCACGCGGTCAAGCTGTACCCGGCCGGCGCCACCACCAACTCCGATGCCGGCGTCACCGACCTGCTCGGCAAATGCGCCGCCACGCTGGCAGAGATGGAAAAACACGGCCTGCCGCTGCTGGTGCACGGCGAAGTCACCGATAGCGACATCGACGTATTCGACCGCGAAGCCGTGTTCATCGAACAAGTGATGAAGCCGCTGACCAAACAGTTCCCCAAGCTGCGCGTGGTGTTCGAACACATCACCACCCGCCAGGCCGCCGAATTCGTTGCCGCCGCGCCCGCCAATATCGCCGCCACCATCACCGCGCACCACCTGCTGATGAACCGCAACGCCATATTCACCGGCGGCATCCGCCCGCATCACTACTGCCTGCCGGTGCTGAAGCGTGAAGAACATCGCCTGGCGCTGATCAAGGCCGCCACCTCCGGCTCGCCGAAATTCTTCCTCGGCACCGATTCGGCGCCGCACGCCAAAGGCACCAAAGAAAACGCCTGCGGCTGCGCCGGCATGTACACCGCCCATGCCGCCATCGAGCTGTACGCCGAAGCCTTCGAGCAGCGCAACGCGCTGGACAAGCTGGAAGGCTTCGCCAGCTGCCATGGCCCGGACTTCTACGGCCTGCCGCGCAACACCGGCACCGTCACCCTGGT
>CALMFQ010000586.1 GCA_937863215.1 uncultured Pseudomonadota bacterium | reverse complement strand
TGGGCAGCGACAACAAGGTGCACCTGCTCGGCAGCGGCACCATCCTGCGCGAAGTGATTGCCGCCGCCGACCTGCTGCGCGACGATTATGGCATTTCCGCCGACGTCTGGAGCGCCACCAGTTTCAACGAACTGCGCCGCGACGGCCACGCCTGCAGCCGCTGGAACATGCTGCACCCGAACGACGAGCCGCAGGTGCCATACATCACCGGGCTGTTCAGCGGCAAACAGGGGCCATTCATCGCCGCCACCGATTACGTGCGCGCTTACGCGGAACAGGTGCGCGAGTTTGTTCCCGGCCGTTACGTGGTGCTCGGCACCGATGGTTTCGGCCGTTCCGACACCCGGCGCCAGTTGCGCAAGTTCTTCGAGGTCAACCGCTACTACATCGCGCTTGCCGCGCTCAGCGCGCTGGCGGAAGAAGGCCGCATCGGCAGCGACAAGGTGGCCGACGCGTTGAGCCGCTACAACATCGATGCCGACAAGCCGGCCCCGTGGACAGTGTGAGGAGCCGGCCATGAGTCAAATCATCGAAATCAAGGTGCCGGACATCGGCAATTATCACGATGTCGACGTGATCGAAGTGCTGGTGCAGGCCGGCCAGCAGATCGGCCAGGACAGCGCACTGCTGACACTGGAAACCGACAAGGCGACGATGGACGTGCCATCCAGCCATGCCGGTGTGGTGAAGGAAGTACGCATCAAGGTCGGCGACAAGGTCAGCCAGGGCAATGTGGTGTGCCTGCTGGAAGTGAGCGAAGCCGGCGCTGCCGAAGTGGCAGCCACGCCAGCAGCCGTTGCAGCACCGGCACCTGCACCAGCACCTGTTGCCACGCCCCCTGCCCCGCTTGCCGCAGCAACAGCCACTCCGGCTCTAGCGCCAGCGCCAGTCAGCGCCCCGGCCAAGGTTGATGAAGCCAGTTTCCGCACCGCCCACGCCAGCCCGTCGGTGCGCAAATTCGCGCGCGAGCTGGGTGTCGATCTCGGCGCCGTCAGCGGCAGCGGCCCGAAAAGCCGCATTACCCAAAGCGATGTGCAGGCATTCGTCAAAGCCGCTCTGGGAGCGGCCCCCAGCCGGCCTGCAGGCCAATACCAGAGCGGCACCGGGCTTGATCTGCTGCCATGGCCGCAAATCGACTTCAGCCAGTTCGGCCCGGTCGAAAGCAAACCGCGCAGCCGCATCCAGAAACTGTCCGGCGCCAATCTGGCGCGCAACTGGGTGATGATTCCGCACGTCACCCAGTTCGACGAAGCCGACATCACCGAAATGGAGGCGTTCCGCAAACAAATGGGAGAGGAGCTGGCCGGGCAAGGCGTGAAGCTGACACCGCTGGCGTTCCTGATCAAAGCCTGCGTTGCCGCGCTGCAGCAGTTCCCCAACTTCAACGCCTCACTCGACGGCGACAATCTGGTGCTGAAACAGTATTACCACATCGGCTTTGCTGCCGACACGCCGAACGGGCTGGTGGTGCCGGTGCTGAAAAATGCCGATCAGAAAAGCCTGACCCAGATCGCCCGCGAAACCGGCGAGCTGGCGGCCAAGGCCCGCGACGGCAAACTCGGCGCGGCCGACATGCAAGGCGGCAGCTTCACCATCTCCAGCCTCGGCGGCATCGGCGGCACTGCCTTCACGCCGATCATCAACGCGCCGGAAGTGGCGATCCTCGGTGTCTCCAAGGCGGCAATCAAACCGGTGTGGAACGGCAAGGAGTTTGTGCCACGGCAAATGCTGCCGCTGTCGCTGTCGTACGACCACCGGGTGATCGACGGCGCCGCTGCGGCGCGGTTTACCAGTTATCTGGGCAAATTGCTGGGGGATATTCGACGGCTGATGTTGTAAACCACCTCGGAAATCCTCCTTCCCCTTCAAGGGGGAGGCAGGGAGGGGGATGGGGTTACGCTCCCCCATCCCCACCCTAACCCTCCCCTTGAAGGGGAGGGAAACAGCGCGCAGGCAATGCACGCAACATAGAAAGGAACTCCATTGCGCGGCCAAACCAACGCATTCATCCGCCAGCATCAGTTGCAACGCCACTTGCGCAGCAATATGACCGATGCTGAAAAAGCTGTCTGGCGAATGCTGCGCGGTGGACAAATGTCTGGCTACCGTTTCCGCCGGCAACATCCGTTTGGTGACTACATCCTTGATTTTGTCAGCCTGTCAGCCAGATTGGTTATCGAGATTGACGGTGGACAGCATGCGGAACAAATTGCGGCTGATAACCAACGCGATCAGTTTTTACGCGACGCAGGGTTCCGGGTACTGCGCTTCTGGAATAGCCAGGTATTGACTGAAACAGAAGCGGTGCGCGAAGCGATATGGCAGTCGTTGCA
>CALMFQ010000585.1 GCA_937863215.1 uncultured Pseudomonadota bacterium | reverse complement strand
ACAAGCAACAACCAGATCAATTTTGAGGATTTCATGTGCAACCAACTCGATTCATGCCAGGCAGAAAAATTTGTCCGCGGCACGCGGACTGCTTGCAGTTTAGGGTTTTAACCGCGCCCCTACAAGCACCGACACAGTGAGCCTTGACGCCCCGCAAGCAGCGCGACATGCTGCAGCATTGCCACCAGCCATAGCGCAATGCCATGCCGGAATTGCCCGAAGTAGAAACCACACGCCGCGGCATACAGCCTTACGTCGAGCAACAGCGCATCGAATCGGTTTGCGTGCGCCACCGTGGGTTGCGCTGGCCGATTCCCGACGGTCTGGAACAAACACTGGTCGGGCTAAGCATCCGTGACGTACAGCGCCGCGGCAAATATCTGCTGCTCGATTGTGGCAGCGGCTGGCTGCTGATACACCTCGGCATGTCCGGCAGCCTGCGCATATTGACGCAGGCCGCCCCGCCGAAAAAACACGATCATGTCGACATCGTGTTCGATAGCGGCTCGATACTGCGGTTTCACGACCCCCGACGCTTTGGCGCGCTACTCTGGGAACCGGGCAACGTCTGGCAGCATCCACTGTTGCGCGACCTTGGGCCGGAGCCTCTCGATCCGGCATTGCCGCCCGACTACCTGTACCACGCCACCCGCAACCGCAGGCAGGCGATCAAGCAGGCAATCATGGACAGCAAACTGCTGGTCGGCGTCGGCAACATCTATGCCAGCGAAGCACTGTTCCTTGCCGGCATCCACCCGGCCACCTCCGCAGCAAACATCGACCGGCAACACTGCCAAAGGCTGCTGCGGGCGATTCAGGACACGCTGCGCTCGGCCATCGAGCAAGGCGGCAGCACCCTGCGCGACTACGTGAACTCGGCTGGCAACAGCGGCTACTTCCAGTTGCGCCTGCAGGTTTACGACCGCGCCGACCAACCCTGCCACGCCTGCGGCACATTGATCCGGCAGACACGCCAGGGCCAGCGCTCGACATTCCATTGCCCGCACTGCCAGCACCAGGCATTGGACATGGATCTCACCGATTCGGCCGGAGACAAGGCGTGATGCGGCGTTGCTACTCAGGCCGGATACAAAGGCACCTGCTGCGATAATTAATTGTGCTAAATTGCTGAGTACGTTCTAGCCACAGCCCCGCAGGAGGTTTCATTCATGCCAACCCCGACCCTGATCGCAGACTTCGAAGCCTATAGCGACTGGCGCAGCAATGTCTCGCGCAGTATCGGCACACTGCAGACCTGGCTGGACGAACAGGATCTGGGCGATGCGCAGATTTCGATGCGCATGCAGCAATTGCTCGACCGCCTGCGCGAAGATCAGCTGAACGTGGCTTTCGTCGCCGAGTTTTCGCGCGGCAAATCCGAATTGATCAACGCCATTTTCTTTTCCGACTACGGTCAACGCATTCTGCCTTCCAGCGCCGGCCGCACCACCATGTGCCCGACCGAGTTGCTGTACGATCCGCAGCGCGAACCCAGCATCCAGCTGCTGCCGATCGAAACCCGCTCCAGCGACACCACCACCGCCGAATACAAGCGTTACCCGGACGAATGGAAAATCATTCCGCTGGATACTGCCAGCGGCGAAGGCATGCAGCAGGCATTCCAGGAAGTCGGCCAGACTCGCCGCGTCAGCACGGATGAAGCCGAGCAGCTTGGCCTGTACCACCCGGACAATGCCGACGATCAGCTCACCGTGGGCAGCGACGGCATGGTGGAAATTCCCTGCTGGCGCCATGCGATCATCAATTTTCCACACCCGCTGCTGAAACAGGGGCTGGTGATTCTCGACACTCCGGGCCTCAACGCCATCGGCACCGAGCCGGAACTGACACTGAACATGCTGCCGAATGCACACGCCATCCTGTTCATCCTCGCAGCCGACACCGGCGTCACCAAGTCGGACATCGACGTATGGCGCAACCATATTGGCACCCAGGCCGGTCGCGCCCGTGGCCGACTGGTGGTGCTAAACAAGATTGACGGTCTATGGGATCCACTCAAGTCGGAAGGGGAAATCGGTGCCGAAATCAACAAACAAGTGAATACCAGTGCCGAACTGCTGGGGCTCAAAGCCAGCCAGGTATTCCCGGTATCGGCACAGAAAGCACTGGTGGCGAAGATCAACCACGACACCGACCTGCTCGAACGCAGCCAGCTGCTGCGCCTGGAGCGCGCGCTGTCGGATGAGTTGCTGCCATCGAAGCAGGACATTGTGCGCGACACCACGCAAAACGAAATGGAAGACGTGGTCAACGGCGTGCGCCAGATTCTCAATTCACGCCGCAACGGCATTACCGAGCAACTGCAGGAATTGAAAGGCCTGCGCGGCAAGAATCAGGATGTGATCATCCACATGATGGACAAGGTCAAGCATGAGAAGGAACACTTCGAACGCGGCCTGCAGCGCTTCCAGGCATTGCGCTCGGTATTCTCGCAGCAGACCAATGTGCTGTTCGGCTATCTCGGCATGGAAACCTTGCGCAATGAGATTTCCAAGGTACGCGACGAAATGGATCGCAGCCAGTTTTCATCCGGCCTTACCACCGCGATGAACAAGTTCTTCCGCGATACCAACGCCTGCATTTCCAAGTCGGCGGAGCAGATTGCCGAAATCCAGTCGATGATGTCCGGCATGTACAAGAAATTCAGCGAGGAACACGGTTTGTCGCAAGTTGCACCGGCACCGTTCTCGACACTCAAGTACCACAAGGAAATTTCGCGCCTGGAACGCACTTACCGCGAGCATTTCAACACGCTGGGCAACATCATCTCCACCAGCAAGAACACCCTGACGCGCAAATTCTTCGAAACCATTGCCAGCCGGGTAGTCTACGTATTCGAAGTCGCCAACCGCGATGTGGAAAACTGGCTGAAAACCATCATGTCGCCGATGGAGACCCAGGTACGCGAACACCAGTTGCAGCTGCGTCGCCGACTCGAAAGCGTGAAACGCATTCACCGCGCCACCGACACACTGGAAGACCGCATCGGCGAGCTGGAGCAGATGGACAAGAATCTGGTCGAGCAGATCGGCCAGCTGGATCAGTTCATGCGCGAAACCTATCAAGCGTTGAGCGCCGAAGCCATCAGCACCGAGCGCAGCGCAGCCTGAGCTCTGCACCAAGCCGCACCGCAAGCAAAAGGCCCGCAGATGCGGGCCTTTATCTTGGCATGAAATGCGGGCTTATTTCTTTTCGCCGTGCAGCTTGACGTATTTGTCGTACAGCTGCTCCTTGGTCTCGACGAGATCCGGATTGTGCGGAATGCAGTCTACCGGGCACACCTGCTGACACTGCGGCTCATCGTAGTGGCCAACACACTCGGTACACAGATTGGGATCGATGACGTAAATCTCTTCACCTTGCGAAATCGCGCTGTTCGGACATTCCGGCTCGCAGACATCACAGTTGATACATTCATCGGTAATCATTAAAGCCATAGTAAATCCCTCAAGTATTACAGGCAGATTGTGTCATGGCGAACCAGTGAACGCAACCCGAAAAAAGCAAATATTATTCAAACACAATGACTTAAATCATAGACAAACACTATTCCACCACTCCCGGCCGGCACAGCAGATAATGCACCTTGCCCGCCTTGCCCTGGCGCACCACCTGCCAACCGGCAGGTAACTGCGGCACCCGCGCCGACTCCAGATAGATCCGGCCGCCACTGGTCAGACGCGCCGCCAGCAATGGCAGCGCCTGCTCCAGCAGATCGGAGCCAAATGGCGGATCGACGAAAATCACATCGAAGCGCTCGTGCGTACGGGCCAGATAGGCCAACGCATCGGCTGCGACCACCTCTATCTGGCGCGCCTCAAGCGTAGCGGCGTTCTGTTTCAGCACCGCCTGTACCGGCCGCGCCAGCTCTACCATCACTACACGCTCGGCATGGCGCGATGCTGCCTCGAAACCCAGCGCGCCGCTACCGGCAAACAAGTCGAGACAGCTTTGTCCGGCAAGGTCCTGGCCGAGCCAGTTGAACAGGGTTTCGCGGATCCGGTCGGAGGTCGGACGCAATCCCTGCTGATCGGGAAAACCCAGTAACCGCCTTTTCCACTGGCCACCGATGATTCGAACCTGATTTCGATACATTTCCGCTCGGGCAAACTGCTTGTAGCAGGCGCAAATTGATGAAAAAAGGATAGAATTATAGCCAACTCGACAGCCGCCTTTCGGAAATTTACTTGATGCAGCCGCCCAAACAGCCAGAAAACCCAGGTCAGGAAACCCAGGACAACAACGACAAAGGCTCGTGGAAAGACAAATTCAAGACCGGCTTCGCCAAGGCGTTCGGACGCGAGCCGGACGCCGGCAAAACCGATGTCGCCCCCGCCCCCACTGCCGACAGCTCCGCAACGCCGATTGCCGCCGTCCCCCCGGCCGCGGACAATCGCAGCTGGAAAGAAAAATTCAACCAGTCAGCGGCATTCGGCACCAGCCCGACGCAACAGACAGCCTCCGCGACCGAAGCGCCAGCTGCAGCAGCGGCATCGCCCCAGAACCACGAGACGGGCACAGCAGACGGCGAACCGCAAAAAGCCAACTGGAAGGACAAGCTGAAGCAAACGCTGACTTTCAACAAAGACGATACCCCGGCCACAGCACAACCGCCGCTTGCCGGAGAACAGCCCGCGGCCCCCAAAGCCAACTGGAAAGAACGCCTGCGCGCCGGACTGTCGAAAACCCGCAGCCAGCTAGGCACTGGGGTAAAAATCCTGTTCCGTGGGCGAAAAATCGACGAAGAGCTGTATGAGGAACTGGAAACAGTGCTGCTGACCGCAGACGTTGGCGTCGAAGCCACCACCCAGTTGCTGGAAGAAATCCGCACCACAGTCAAAAGACGCAATCTGGACAACGCCGAAGAACTGAAAACCGCATTGCAGCAATCGCTGACGACACTGATCCAGCCGCTGCAGCAGCCGCTCGACATCAGCCAGCACAAGCCTTTCATCATCATGCTGGCGGGCGTCAACGGCGCCGGCAAGACGACTTCGATCGGCAAACTGGCCAAATATTTCCAGAGCCAGGGCAAATCGGTGCTGCTGGCTGCGGGCGATACTTTCCGCGCTGCGGCACGCGAACAGTTGCTGGCCTGGGGCGAACGCAACAATGTCACGGTGATTTCGCAGGAATCCGGCGATTCGGCCGCAGTAATTTTCGATGCCATCAATGCCGCACGGGCACGTGGCATTGACGTGGTGCTGGCCGACACGGCCGGTCGCCTGCCGACGCAGCTGCACCTGATGGAAGAAATCAAGAAGGTCAAACGGGTGATCCAGAAAGCCGACCCGACCGGCCCGCACGAGGTGCTGGTGGTTCTGGATGCCAACACCGGCCAGAATGCCGTTACCCAGGTCAAGGCGTTCGACGACGCGCTGGGGGTGACCGGCCTGATCGTCTCCAAGCTGGACGGCACCGCCAAGGGCGGCGTGATTGCCGCAATCGCCAAGCAAAGACCGATTCCATTGCGCTTTATCGGCGTTGGCGAGCAACTGGACGATCTGCGGCCATTTGTTGCAGCCGATTATGTGGAGGCTTTGTTCGATTGATTCACTTCAGCCAGGTCATCAAACGCTACGCCGGCGGTTACGAAGCGTTGCGCAATATCAGTTTTGAAATCGGCGACGGCGAAATGGTACTGCTGTCGGGCCACTCCGGTGCCGGCAAGTCCACGCTGCTGAACCTGATCGCCGGAGTCGAGCGCCCCACCAGCGGCACAGTGCTGGTCAACGGCCAGAACGTCAGCGCACTGAAACGCGGCGCCATCCCCTACCTGCGGCGCAACATCGGCCTGATCTTTCAGGATCACAAGCTGCTGTTCGACCGCAGCGTGATGGAAAACGTCCGGCTGCCGCTGGACATCGCCGGCTATTCCAATGCCGATGCGCAGAAACGCGCGCGCGCAGCACTCGATCGGGTCGGGCTGCTGTCGCGCGAAAAACTCAATCCGGTGCATCTGTCGGGCGGCGAGCAGCAGCGCCTGTGCATTGCCCGTGCCATCGTGCACCGCCCCAGCATCCTGCTGGCAGATGAGCCGACCGGCAATCTGGACCATGCATACGCCGAAGACATCATGGACCTGTTCGAATCGTTCAATCAGGTCGGCGTAACCATATTGCTATCGACGCACGATGAAGGCTTTCTCAAGCAGCGCCCGCATCGCATCCTGCGCCTGAACAAGGGAACCCTGAGCCAATGAGCGCCATCCGTCTGCGCGCAATCGCCCTGCGCAACGCCTTCAAACAGCTTGGCCGGATGCCGTTATCGAGCCTGCTGAATACGCTGGTTATCGGCATCGCCGTCAGCTTTCCGCTGGGGCTTTACACCTTGCTGATCAATCTCGAAGGACTGCTCGGCCAGTTGCCGCAGCAGAACCAGATCACGCTGTTTCTCAAACCGGGCGCCGATGCCACCGATCTGAAACAGGTGCAGAAACTGCTGCAAAACCAGCCGGAGCTCGCCGGCTTCAAACTGATCGACCGCAAGCAGGCGCTGGAAACGATGAAACAGACCAGCGTCGGCAGCATCCTCGAAGCACTGCCGGAAAACCCGCTGCCGGATGCATTCACGCTGATGCCGAAATCCATCGAGCCGACAGAGCTGCAGCATCTGGTTGCCGTGATGCAAAGCTGGCCCCAGGTCGAGTCGATCCAGCACGACAGCGACTGGGCCAAACGGCTGGCGGCGCTGCTGGCATTTGGCGAGCAACTGACGTGGTTGCTGGCGGTGGCGCTGGGCGCGGCGTTGCTGGTGATCGTCGGCAACGCCATCCGCATGCAGGTGCTGACGCGGCGCGACGAAATCGAAGTAAGCAAACTGATTGGCGCAACCAACAGTTTCATTCGCCGGCCGTTTGCCTATTTCGGCTTGCTGCAGGGAGCCCTGGGCGCGGCACTCGGCGTGGTGTGCGTAACGGTGGCGCTGCATTTCATCGGCCCCAACGTCAATCAGGTTGCCGCACTCTATGCCAGCAGCTTTGCGCTGCATCTGCCAGCAATCCCGGCATTGCTTGGCGTGGTTGCCACAACCGCCCTGCTCTGCTGGATTGGCGCGCTGCTGGCGGTAAACCGGCATCTGCGCGAGCTGGAGCAGTAATAGCCAACGGCAACAAGCTGCAGGCGCTATATTGAATTCTTCGCACTCACCCTCATCTTGCAGCATTGGGCACTCTGTTTCGTGAACTAATCGCAGCATTAGCACTCCGAGACAAGGAGTGCTAATATTTTGGCAGGAGGAATGCCACTGTGAATGCAGCAATGACCTTACCCGTTATTTCCGACGCCAGCAGCCTGGAGCACTACATCCAGAGCGTGAACAGTGTTCCGTTGCTGTCGCAGGAAGAAGAAATCGAGCTGGCGCAGCGCCTGCAACACCACAACGATCTGGAAGCTGCGCGCCAGTTGGTGATGTCGCATCTGCGCGTCGTGGTCACCATTGCGCGCGGTTATTCCGGTTATGGCCTGCCACAGTCCGATCTGATTCAGGAAGGCAATATCGGCCTGATGAAAGCGGTCAAACGCTTCGAGCCGGAACGTGGCGTGCGCCTGTTCTCGTTCGCGGTTCACTGGATCAAGGCGGAAATCCACGAATTCATCCTGAAAAACTGGCGCCTGGTAAAAGTTGCCACCACCAAGTCGCAACGCAAGCTGTTTTTCAATCTGCGCAGCATGAAGCAGAGCTTCGCCAGCCTGACGCACAAGGAAGCCAATGCCATTGCCGACCAACTCGGAGTCAAACCCGAAGAGGTGCTGGAAATGGAAATGCGCCTGAACGGCCAGGACATGGCGCTGGAAGGTTCGCACGACGACTCGGACGAAGCCTTCGCTCCGATCGACTGGCTGGCCGACGAGCAGGATGAACCGACTCGCCGCCTTGAGCAGCGTGCGCTGGAAAACCTGCAGGGAGCCGGGCTGGAATATGCGCTGGCATCGCTCGACGAACGCAGCCGCCGTATTGTTGAAAGCCGCTGGCTGGTAGACGAGGGAGAGGGCAAAACCCTGCACGATCTGGCCGATGAATTCGGCGTATCGGCAGAACGGATTCGCCAGATTGAGCAAAAAGCTCTGCAGAAAATGAAAACATCGCTGCTGGCGAATGCCGCAGCCCGGTAAGATATCCGGCACTCAGACAAAGCTCCGCTGCGGCGGAGCTTTTGTTTTGGCGACTTCGGCAAACACACCGGCCACTATCGGAACCCCCTTGCCCTCCCGGACAATCGGGAAAACGTCAACCGGCAAAGCCGGTACAGGCATTGCTGCTGGCTTATTTACCGTCCCAGTCCATATCGAATAGCAGCACTTCCGCATCCTGCCCCTGGCTCAGCGTCAGGCTGTTTTCGCCAAGAATCTTGGCACCATCGCCGGCCTGCAGCGCTAGGCCATTGAGACTGACATTGCCACGGGCGACGTGGATATAAACGTAGCGTTGCGGGTCGGTGACATGGGTAACACACTCGCCGCCATCGATCAGCGCCGCGTAGACGCTGGCGTCCTGCCACATTTTTACCGAGCCCTCGGCGCCGTCGCCGGAGGCGATCAAGCGTAATTTGCCGCGTTTTTCCTCGGCGGCGAATTCGGTCTGCTGATAGCCGGGTTTGACGCCGGTGAACTTGGGCATGATCCAGATCTGCAGCAGGTGCACCGGCTCCTTGTCGGAATGGTTGAATTCGCTGTGGGCGATGCCGTGGCCGGCGCTCATCAATTGCACCTCGCCGGGGCGGATCACCGAGCCGGTGCCGAGCGAATCGCGATGTTCCAGCGCGCCCGACAACACGTAGGTGAGGATTTCCATATCGTGGTGCGGGTGAGTGTCGAAGCCGCCAGCGCCGGCGATCACGTCGTCGTTGATCACCCGCAGCGGGCCCCAGTGCATGTGGTTGCGGTCGTAATAGCTGGCGAACGAGAACGAGTGTTTGGTATCGAGCCAGCCGTAGCTGGCCTGGCCGCGTTCGGCGGCGGGGCGCAGGGTGATCATGATGGTTTCCTTTCGCTGGTGTGTTACCCGGTTGTTGTCTGTTCTTGTAGGTCGGGCTTCAGTCCGGCGCAGCTGCTTGCGTTCGGCACCGCGTCGGACTGAAGCCCGACCTACACGCCCTCTTGCAGCCCGAGAGGCGAGAGGGGAGCTGTTT
>CALMFQ010000584.1 GCA_937863215.1 uncultured Pseudomonadota bacterium | reverse complement strand
CCAGCGATGTGCCCGGCGACGGCAAGATCGGCGAAAGTGCATTCAGCACGCCGGCGGTCTGCTGCAGGCCGGTGATGATCTGCTGGGTCTGCGCTGCGGTCAGCTGCAGCCCTGCCTGGCCGGATACCGCGCCCAAGTCAGCGTCGCTCAGCTCTGCGCTGGTGCCGGCGAAAGCGGTCAGCGGGGCTGTGGCAAACAGTGCTGCTACCAGAATTTTTTTCATGGGTCTCATTCCTCTATTCAAGTGCCTGAAAATTTTGATTTTTAACGTCTTGCGTTACCGGTGTTAATACAGGTAACGGTGTAATTATCATGCTGCGTTTATGCCGGATGCAAGTTGTTTTAGAGCAAAAACACCATTCGAAAACAAGTGTTTTTATGCCAATGAAATTGCGAAAAAACATAGGGGCTGGGTTGTTCGTAAACGAGTGTTTACGTAAATGTAACAACGTTAAGTGAACGCATGTTTGCCATGATCGGATTGTCCTACCCGATTGATTTAAGCTGGCATTAATGGTTTTCGGCGATAATTTGCGCCACTCTGCAACTCACACTGCCCATATCCCATGCATAACCACGAACAAGACACCCCGGAACGCCACCGGGCCGCCGCCCGCAGCACGCTGGTAAGCGTTGCGGTCAATCTGCTGCTGACGCTGGCGCAGGTGCTGGCCGGTATCTTTACCGCCTCGCAGGCGCTGATTGCCGACGGTATTCATTCGCTGTCGGATCTGATCGCCGACTTTGTCGTGCTGTTTGCCGCGCACCACAGCAAGAAAGAGGCCGACGCCGATCATCATTACGGCCATCACCGCTACGAAACCGCTGCCTCGCTGGTGCTGGGCGGACTGTTGCTGGCGGTCGGGCTGGGTATGCTGTGGGCGGCGTTCCAGAAATTGCAGCAGCCGGAATCGATTCCGCGCGTACACATGCTGGCGCTGTGGGTGGCGCTGGCTGCGCTGGTGGCGAAGGAGCTGCTGTTCCGCTACATGCTGGCGATTGCCGAGCGGGTGCGTTCCAGCATGCTGATCGCCAACGCCTGGCATGCGCGCTCCGATGCGGCGTCATCGCTGGTGGTGGCGATCGGTATCGGCGGCAATCTGCTTGGTTTTCCGCTGCTCGATCCGGTTGCCGCGCTGATCGTCGGTTTCCTGGTCAGCCGCATGGGCTGGGAGTTTGCCTGGGATGCATTGCATGACCTGATGGATCGTGCCGTGTCGGAAGAGGAAATCGCGCAGATTCGTGCCACGCTGCTGGCCACACCCGGCATTCTCGGGTTGCACGATCTGCGCACCCGGCGCATGGGCGATCTGATCGCGGTGGATGTGCATCTGGAAATCGATGCCGATATCACCGTGGAACAGGGGCACGATATCGCCGTGGCAGCCGGTGAGCGGGTGATGGGCAGTCTGCCGGTACTGAACGTGATGACCCACGTCGATCCGGTGCGGCGCGGCGGCGCCTCCGGCTAGCGCTTCACCGGCAGGATCGATGCCGTCGGCGCGGGCAGTGCCGGTAGCGATGTTGCCGGCAGCATTGCCTGGTCGAGATATTTTTTCCAGATGCGGTTGATGCTGCCGTCGCGCTCCAGTTTTTCCACCGCGTTTTTCAGCGCGACGCTGGTGGCTGTGTCGGCGGTCTTGCGCGAGAAATGCAGCCAGAAATGCTGCGGCGCCAGCGGGATCGGCATGCCGAATTCGCTGAGCTTGATGCTTTGCCGGCTGGCGGCGCCGTAAATTCCCAGGTCGTTGCCCAGCACTGCGTCGACCCGTCCGGCAAACAGCATGCGCACGCTGTGCTCGTTGCTGTCGGTGAGATAGACGTGGATTGCCGGATCGGCAGCAATCCGCGGGTCGATGGGGAAGCTGCGCGCAGTCGCCAGCGTGGCGCCCTGCAGGTCTTCGAAGCGCAGGATATGGCTGGCGGCGCGGCTGAAAATCATGGTCGGCAGCGCCAGCACCGGTGTTACCTGGTGCGCCACGCTGGTCAGCTCTTCATTGCCGAAGCGCAGCACCATGTCGGCCGTACCGTTGCGCAGGCTGACCACCGTGCGTGCGTATGGCACGACGTTGTTCTGGTACGGTATGCCGGCGGTGCTGGCGATCAGGTTGCCGATTTCGTACATCATGCCGCCCTTGCCGCGCGCATCGTCGTAGCCGAACGGTTCGGATTTGATGGTCTCGATGCGCAGCAAGCGCGCATGCAGCAGCGGCGCTTGCAATAGCAGCGTCGCCGACAGCAGCAGATTGGTCCAGCGTAACAGGGGCATAGGATTCCAATGCGATTGGGACCCTATCGATTCTAGGCGCTGTTGCCACAATTTTCACGGATCGAAACCCGGCCCTGCAGCGCCCAGGCCGGCCCGGCCAGTGCTGGGTGTTATCCGGTTACCTTGCGCACCAGTGCCCGCGTTACCGCACGCACTTTGTGGCGCAGCGGGAAGCGCTGGAAATTGGTTTTCACCGCGCCTTCGGTAAACGCGGTGCGTTTGGAATAATCGATGCGCACATCGACGATCACCGGCTGGCCGCCGGCTGCATGTGCGTTTGCCTGGCCGATGGCGCTGGCGATGCCGGCATCGTTTTCCATCGCCACATACGCGGCGCCGGTGGCGATTGCCACGCCTTCCAGATTGAGCTGGCCAAGCCGGGTGCAGGGTTTGCGGTTATACGGGATCTGCTGTGCCTGGGCGATCTGCGACAGTTCGCCGTCGTTGAACACGTAATACACCACACCCAGCCGGTTGGCGCTGGCAGTGAGGATTTCCATGCAGGTCATCAGGAATGCGCCATCGCCGACAATGGTGTTAACCGGCAAATCCGGATGCGCCAGCTTGGCGCCGATGGCTGCCGGCACGGCGTAGCCCATGCAGTTGAAGTCGGTTGGCAGGATCACGCTTTTCGGTGCGTGCACCGGCCACAGTTCGGCGGTGAGGAAGGTGTGGTTGCCGTCGTCGATCACGGTGATGGCGTTGTCCGGCGTCTGTTTGCGCAGTTCGTCGAATAGCCGTGCCGGATTCACCCGCCCCTGCGAGTCGTGCGCGTACCAGCTTTGCCGGTAGGCCTGCTTGTCGCGCAGGATCTGCTGCCGCAATGCCGCGTTGGGGCGCGGCTGCGGGCGCAGTTTGCGCAGCGCGGCGAGCAGCTCGCGCAGTACGGCCCTGGCATCGCCGGCAATGCCGACCTTGGCCGGGTAGTTGGCGCTGAACACTTCCGGATTGATATCGACGTGCACCAGGTTGTCCGGTACCGTTATGCCGTAGCTGCCGGTGGCGATTTCGGCGAAACGGGTACCGACCGCCAGCAGCGCATCGGCACCGCTGAAGGCATTGCGCGCTGCCGGCACTGCCGCCTGGCCAAAGCCGAAGCCGGCGTGCAGCGGGTGATTGGCGGGAAACGCCGACAAACCCTGCAGCGTGGTGGCTACCGGCGCTTGCAGCAATTCGGCGATTTCCATCACTTCGGCGACTGCGTCGCGTGCGCCCCAGCCGACGAACAGCCCCGGCCTGGCGGCATTGACCAGCAGCGCGGCGGCGCGCTCGATTTCGCTGTGCTGGCCGGGTTCCGCTGCGGCCGGGCGTCGATAGAGCGGCAGTTCGTCGATGTCGCCGGGGAATATCTGCAGATTCACCGGCAGCTCGATGAATACCGGGCCCGGCTCGCCGCCGGTGGCGATGTCGTAGGCACGGAACAGCGTCGGCACGATGTCCCGGTGCTGCCCGATATGGAATGTCGCCTTGGTCAGCCCACCCATGAAGCGATGCAGGTCCATCTGGTGCAGCTGGTATTTGTGTCCCGATTCGGTATGCGGGCCGCCGCAGATTACCAGCATCGGCACTCCGTCGAGAAATGCCTCGCCGATGCCGCTGGCGGCATGGGTCAGGCCGGCGGCCGGCACCACGGTAAGTACGCCGATGCTGTCCGACAGGCGGCTGATGGCATCCGCCATGAATGCACCGCCGCCTTCATGCGTCACCAGTACCGGAGTGATCTGCTGCGAGCTGTTGAGTTCGTCGTACAGCTCGGTGGTGTGCACGCCGGGGATGCCGAACGTGAATTTCACCCCAAGCTGCTCCAGTGCGTAGGTCGCCAGCCAGGCGCCGGTTTTTTTCATGCTATTGTCTCCTGTTGTATTTGCCGTGGCGCTGCGCCGGTCACCGACGCCCGTCCTGCCTGCCTTGCAACCTGGGCTGCAGGGCGCGTTGATATTGGTTGTGCCGGCTGTGCGCCGCTGCTGTCAGACTGCATCGCGGATCGACAGCGCCGCCATCCGCGCGGTGAGAATGCAGCCGCCGAGAAAGGTGCCTTCCAGCGCCCGCAGCCCGTGCACGCCGCCGCCGCCGAAGCCGGCGGCTTCGCCCACCGCATACAGTCCGGGAATCGGCTTGCCGTTCCGGTCCAGCGCGCGGCTGCGCAAGTCGGTCTGGATTCCACCCAGGCTTTTGCGGCTGACGATGAATGCGCGGATCGCGATCAGCGGCATCGCCTGCGGATCGAGGATTTTCTGGAATTTGCACAGCCGGGCACGGTCGCCGCGATACTGGCGCAACGCGGCGATGCGCCGCAGCTGCTCGTCGTTCATCAGGCTGTCGCCACGCTCGATAGTGGCGTCGTAGCTGTGGACCGCGTCTTCGACCGCGGCCAGATCGACCGCCTGATCGCCGTGCAGATGATTCATTTTTTCCACCAGCGCCGGCAGCGAGCCGGCGCTGACGAAAT
>CALMFQ010000583.1 GCA_937863215.1 uncultured Pseudomonadota bacterium | reverse complement strand
CGGTGCTCGATCAATGGATTGAAGATGCCATGCCGCGAGAAGAGCTGGCGCGGATTCTTCTTCACCCACATCCACGAGCCCATTTCCAGCGTCAGCGGCAGGAACACCCGTTGTTCCTGCTGCAGCGAGCGCTGGTACAGGTAATCCCACAGATCGCCGTGGGTCAGGTATTGCAGGCTCTGCGGCTCGATCCGGTAATGATGGTGGGCGTAGGTCTGGCCGAACAGGCTGACCAGCGCGTGCACTTCGGCCAGGTGCGGCATCGGCGCGCGGCTGCTGGCGTAGGGAAACCAGATGCGATCCTGCAGGCCGAAACCGGAGTGGCAATCGAGCGCAATACTGAAGCGGCGGCTGAGCAGCTCCGCCTCGACCAGATCGCACAGCGCCTGACTTTCGGGCTGCATCGGTACGCCATGTTCGCCGCGATACCACGGCAACACCGGGCTGTAGCGCTGGCCGGCGAGCAGGAACGGCACTTTTTCGCTCGATTCGACCGGCGCATTGCGCATCAGATCGACTCCCTGCGGGTTGGCACGGCTACGCCGGTACATGCCGCCCGGATTGATCAGCGGCATGAATACCAGTCGGATCGATTGCAGCTCGTGCAGCAACACGCTATCCCACTGCAGCCGGCCGATCAGGCTGCGCAGGAACACCAGCAGGATGTGCGTGCCGATGCTCTCCAGCCCGTGCACGCCGCCAAAGAAACCGACCGCCGGCACTTCCGGGCTGGTGCTGCCAAGCGCCAGCGAATACACGGGAAAGGTCGTGCCATCGACGGCAATGCGGCAACGCTGGCGCACTTCCAGCCAGTTGCCGCCTTCTTCGATGATGCGTTCCAGTTCTGCCAGTTCCGGCAGCATCGGTTGATACATTGAGCCCTGTCAGTTCTGTCGCGCGAGTGTGACAGCCTAACTGAAAGCCGGGGTCGGGTGTGTTGCAGAAATATTGCAGCGCGGCGACACAATTGACGCTGGCGGATGAATCGGCGAGCATGCGCGATTGCGTACCAATCAACACGTTGCCAATGGAATCCCTGCGCAGATATTTCGCCGGCTCATTCGTTTTCACCGCATCGATGCTGGCTTGCGGTTATGCGCTGCAAGGCTGGAAGGGGGTGGCGATCTGCGCCATTCTCGGCGTACTGGAAACCTCGCTGTCGTTCGACAATGCCGTAGTCAACGCCACCATCCTGCGTGACATGCAGCAGCAATGGCGTCAGCGCTTTCTGACCTGGGGCATGCTGATCGCGGTGTTCGGCATGCGCGTGGTGTTTCCGCTGCTGATCGTCTCGGTGGTTGCCGCGATCAGCCCGCTGGCGGTGCTGGACATGGCCATGCGCCACCCCGCCGATTACGCCGCGCATCTGACCTCGGCGCATATCGAAATCGCCGCATTCGGCGGCGCTTTTCTGCTGATGGTGTTTCTCAAGTATTTTGTCGATTTCGAAAAGGACGTGCACTGGCTGCGCTGGCTGGAGGCGCCGCTGAGCAAGGTGGGGCGCATGGAAATGGCAGAGCTGGCGCTGGCGCTGGCTGCCCTGGCTATCATCGGCAGTTTCATTCCGCCGCATGAGGTGGTGCGCTTCCTCGTCGCCGGCATCTGGGGGCTGGTCAGCTATATCGTCGTCGATGGCATCGGCGCCGTGTTTGGCGCTGAGACCGGTGCCGAAACCGCGGCCAGGAGCGGTGCCGCCGGCTTCCTCTATCTGGAGCTGGTCGATGCGTCGTTCAGCTTCGACGGCGTGATCGGTGCGTTTGCCTTGTCCAACAATATCTTCATCATTGCCGCCGGCCTCGGCATCGGTGCGATGTTCGTGCGCTCGCTGACGATCTATCTGGTCGATCGCGGCACGCTGGCGGAATATCGCTATCTGGAGCACGGCGCGTTCTGGGCCATCGGTGTGCTGGCGGCGATCATGCTGCTGTCGGCAATCGTCGCCGTGCCGGAAGTGGTAACCGGCGGCATCGGCGCCTTGCTGATCCTGCTGGCGCTGGGTTCGTCGCTCCTGTTCCGCCGCCGTCATCCGCACTGCACCGACTGATGCCCGTTGCATCGCCATTGACAAGCGATTCCGGTATCATGCTGCCGGCATAATAATCTGGAGAAACTGTCATGGCCAAAGTGCTGATGCTGTTGCCGGCACAGGATTACGACCCGACCGAGTCGGCGGTGCCTTGGGGTGCGCTGCGCGCGGCCGGGCATGAAGTGATTTTCGCCACACCGCGGGGCGATCCGGCGTATGCCGACGAACGCCTGGTGCGCACCGGTTTCGGCCCGCTGAATGCGCTGCTGATGACTCGCAGCGAGGATCTGACCAGCTACGCCCGCATGATCCGCGATCCGGCATTCCGCCAGCCGCTGGCCTATGCAGCGCTGGCTGGCGCCGAATACGACGCGCTGCTGGTTCCCGGCGGCCACGCACAGGGCGTCAAGACCCTGCTCGAAAGCGAGCTGGCGCAGGCTGCGGTGGTGGACGCGTTCAAGGCACACAAGCCGGTTGCCGCGGTATGCCATGGAGTATTGCTGCTGGCGCGCAGCATCGATCCGGCAACCGGCAAATCGGTGCTGTTCGGGCGCAAGACCACCGCCTTGACCAAGGCGATGGAGCTGGCCGCGTGGGGCATGACCAAGCTATGGCTCGGCGACTATTACCGCACCTATGCGCAGACTGTCGAAGACGAAGTCAGGCAGACGCTCGCCAGCGCCGCCGATTTCAAGAGCGGCGGCCCGCTGCCGCTGCGCGACCGCAAGCACATGCGGCAGGTCGGGTTCGTGGTGCGCGACCACAACTACCTGTCGGCACGCTGGCCCGGCGACTGCAACCGCCTGGCGCAGGAGCTGGTGCAGCTGCTGGCGGTGTAAACGCGTCAGCGTGTCGTGCCGAAGCGGATTCCGCCGTCGATCTGCACATTGGTGCGCTGCACGGTGCCGATCGACGACGGTAAATCCGGATTGGCCGGCGACACGGTGCTGAGAGTTTTGGGATACGCCAGCTCTGCCCTGGCCTCCGGCACCAGATTGCCCAGATCCGCATTCCTGCCGCGCAGCTCGCTGCCAAGCGCGGGTTGCTGCGCACGCTGGGCTTCGAGCTGATTGTCCAGCGCCTCGATCGCGGCACCGGCAGCGCGTTCTTTTGCATCCCGGCTCGGATGCCCCGCCTGCGGGCCGGCCGACACGCCGGCACGCGGCTGCGTACCGAGCTTGACCCCATCCTTGCCGGCAATCTCGGTCAAGCCCGCGTCGCCCAGCGGCTCGACCGCATACACTGCCGACGCGGCAACCACCGCCAGCGGGATCAGCCCGACCTGCAGAATTCGGCGCAACATGATGATTCTCCTATGACAAACAATTCTGTCAGTGTGCCATGAATCATCCCGTTCGCGTGTGATGCCGATCAAGTCCGGCAACCCGGCCGGCTTGCATTTCTGCCCGGCTCGGCAACAATGGCATTACCAGCCCCAACCGGATAGGCGCATCGATGTCACTCGCCGTGTTGTACAGCCGCGGTCTGGCCGGCATGGAAGCCCCCCTGGTTACGGTGGAAGTGCATCTGGCCAATGGCTTGCCCAGCTTCACCATCGTCGGTCTGCCCGAAGCCGAGGTCAAGGAAGCCAAGGATCGCGTGCGCGCCGCATTGCAGACCGCCCGCTTCGAATTCCCGGCGCGCCGCATCACCGTCAATCTGGCACCCGCCGACCTGCCCAAGGAGTCCGGCCGCTTCGATCTGCCGATTGCGCTCGGCATTCTTGCCGCGTCCGGCCAGATCCCCGCCGACCGGCTCGGGCAATACGAGTTTGCCGGCGAACTGGCTCTGACCGGCGAGCTGCGGCCGTTTCGCGGCGCGCTGGCGATGACCTGCCGTGCCGCACACGACGGCCGCGCCTTCATCCTGCCGCGCGACAATGCGGCGGAAGCCGCGTTGGTGCGGGATGCGCAGGTGCATCCGGCGGACAGCCTGCTGCACGTCTGCGCACATCTGGCCGGAGCGGAAAAACTGCCGCTGGCGCAGCACGCCGCGTGCAGCATCGTACCGGCGCTGGCGGATCTGGCCGACGTCAAGGGGCAGGCGCAGGCCAAGCGGGCGCTGGAAATCGCCGCGGCCGGCGGGCATAACCTGCTGCTGCTGGGGCCGCCCGGTACCGGCAAATCGATGCTGGCGGCGCGCCTGCCCGGCATCCTGCCGGCAATGACCGATGCACAGGCGCTGGAATCGGCCGCGATCCTGTCGCTGATCGGCGCATTCCGCCCACAGCAATGGGGCCTGCGACCGTTCCGGACGCCGCACCATTCCGCATCCGGCGTGGCGCTGGTTGGCGGCGGCAGTATTCCGCGTCCGGGGGAAATCTCGCTGGCACATCACGGCGTGCTGTTTCTCGACGAGCTGCCGGAATTCGACCGCAAGGTGCTGGAAGTGTTGCGCGAGCCGCTCGAATCGGGGCGTATCTGCATTTCGCGCGCGGCGCGCCAGGCTGAGTTCCCGGCGCAGTTCCAGTTGATTGCGGCAATGAATCCCTGTCCGTGCGGTTATCTCGGCGACGCATCCGGCCGCTGTCGCTGCACGCCGGATCAGGTCAGCCGTTACCGCGCGCGGCTGTCCGGGCCGTTTCTCGATCGCATCGATCTGCAAATCGAAGTTCCCGGCCTGGCGCATGAGGAATTGCTGCGCGCCGCCAATGGCGAGGCGTCGGCGCTGGTGCGGCAACGCGTCGAGGTGGCTTATCAGCGTCAGTTGCGGCGGCAGGGCAAGCCGAACAGCCAGCTCGGCAGCCGCGAGATCGATCGCTGGTGCCAGCTGGATGCGCCGGGCGAGCAATTGTTGAAGCTGGCGATTGCGCGCCTGAATCTGTCGGCGCGGGCCTATCATCGCATTCTCAAGGTGGCGCGCAGCATCGCCGATCTGGCTGGTGTCGAGCAGATTGCCGGCCAGCATATTGCGGAAGCGGTGCAGTTACGCAAGCTGGATCGGGGGGCGAATGGCTGAAATACCGAATTCGCAAGCATCCGCTGATCAGATGCGGTTATAATTCCCGGTTATTCTCTTGTTTTGCAAAGCAATCCCGAGCATGTCCGACTTCCAAGACCCCAAGGCCCATCTTTTCGCACTGGTACAAACCGCGCTGACGTCGGTTGCACCGGACCTGACCGACCTGACTTTCGTCATCGAGCGCCCCAAGCAGGCCGCACACGGCGACTATGCCTGCAATGTGGCAATGCAGCTGACGCGCAGCCTGCGCCGCAATCCACGCGAGCTGGCACAGGCCATCGTTGCCGCATTGCCGGAATCGACTTGTGTGATCAAGACCGAAATCGCCGGTGCCGGGTTCATCAATTTCTTCCTCTCGAGCGCGGCGCGTACCCAGGTGGTGAAGCTGGCGCAGGAGCAGGGTGAACGCTTCGGCCGCAGCGAATACGGCGCACGCAAGAAAGTGCAGGTCGAATTCGTTTCCGCCAATCCGACCGGCCCGCTGCATGTCGGCCATGGCCGCGGCGCGGCGTATGGCGCCAGTCTGGCGGCAGTGCTGGATTTCGCCGGCTACAAGGTGCAGCGCGAGTATTACGTCAACGATGCCGGCCGGCAGATGGACATCCTCGCGGTATCGACCTGGCTGCGTTATCTGGAGCAGTTCGGCATCGATGTGCCGTTCCCGAAAAACTGCTACCAGGGCGATTACGTGCGCGAAATGGCGCGCCAGATCAAGGAGTCGCACGGCGACCGCTATGTGCATCAGCCGTGGACGGTGCTGGAAGGGGTCAAATCGGCCGAGGAAGATGTCGAAGAGCACCTCGACGGCCTGATTGCCAACGCCAAGAAGCTGCTCGAAGACGACTGGCACTACATCCACAACTTCGCGCTGAACGAGCAGCTGGGCGACGGCCGCAACGATCTGGCCGAGTTCGGCGTGCATTTCGACAACTGGTATTCGGAAAAATCGTTGTACGACAGCGGTCTGGTCGAGCGTGCGATGGATCAGCTGGAGGCCAACGGTCACATCTACCTGCAGGACGGTGCCAAGTGGTTCCGCTCGACCCATTTCGGCGATGAGAAAGATCGCGTGGTGCAGCGGGAAAACGGCCTGTTCACCTATTTCGCGTCCGACATCGCCTACCACCAGAACAAGTTCGAGCGCGGTTTCCACAAGGTGATCAATGTCTGGGGGGCCGATCATCACGGCTACATTCCGCGCGTCAAGGGCGCGCTGACCGCACTGAACATGGATCCGGAAAAGCTCGACATCGCGCTGGTGCAGTTCGCCAACCTGATCCGCGACGGCAAGCAGGTGTCGATGTCGACCCGTTCCGGCGAATTCGTCACCCTGCGCGAGTTGCGCGCCGAAGTCGGCAACGATGCGGCACGTTTCTTCTACGTATTGCGCAAGTCGGAACAGCATCTGGATTTCGATCTGGATCTGGCCAAATCGCAAAGCAACGACAACCCGGTGTACTACATCCAGTATGCCCATGCGCGTATCTGCCGCGTGCAGGAGGAGTGGGGCGGTGTGCGTGCCGATCTGGCCGGCGCCAATCTCGACCTGCTCGGCAACGAGCACGAGACGGCCATTCTGCGCCGGCTGTCGGATTTCAGCGAAACCATCGAAAACGCCGCGCGCGAATATGCGCCGCATCTGGTGGCGTTCTATCTCAAGGATCTGGCGGCCGAATTCCACAGCTACTACAACGCCGAGCGCTTCCTGGTTGACGATGCCGAGCTGACACTGGCGCGCATCGCGCTGATCGATGCCGTACGTCAGGCGATGGTCAACGGCCTGGCGCTGCTGGGCGTTAGTGCTCCTGAGAAAATGTAAGCAGGAATGGTATGACTCGCGATTACAAGAATTCCTCCCGGCCGGCGCCGAAGCGCTCGACACCGCCGCGCACATCCGCCAGCGGCGGCAATGTCTGGAAAGGCATGCTGATCGGTTTGTTCGTCGGTGTGGCTGCGGCAGTCGGCGTGGCCTTGTTCGTCAATCGCAACAACAATCCGTTTACCGAACCCAAGGCTGCCGGCAAGGCCGCCGAGCCGGCCAAGGCCGACAAGAAACACGCAGCCGCACCGGCGCCGGAAGCGTTGAAACCGGGTGCGGGTACCA
>CALMFQ010000582.1 GCA_937863215.1 uncultured Pseudomonadota bacterium | reverse complement strand
TGGCGTTTATCGAGCGCCGGCCGGCGACGCAGATCAACCCGGATGTGTTGCGCTGGGTGAGCGAATTCGGCAATGCCGTGCGCAGCACCAAGGCGCCGGCCAGGCCGGCCAAATCGCAGCAGGTGTTGCTGTATCTGCTGTGCGATGACGGCGAGGCGCGTGTATCGTTTGCCAAGGCGAGGATTGGCGCGGATGGCCGACCGGGGGTGCTGGACGACTGGAACAATGTCGAACGCGCGATCATGACCCCGCCCAAATTCGTCACCGAAGACGATGTCGCCATCCTGCGCCTGTTGTGGATGCAGAACCGTAGCCATGCCTATTACGGTTATTCGCTGGCGGGCAAAAACGGCAACGACATCATGCAGCGCATGTTGCAGACCGGCCGCCTGTATCTGGATCGAGAGCCGCTGGCGGTACCGTTGACGTTGGGCGATCCCTGTCGCGCCCAGCTGGTCTGGCGCCTGAACAACACCGGCCACGTGTGCGCCGATCTCAAGCTGGACAATGGCGCCCAGGCGCTGGTGATGCCGGGTGGCAGCTGGTATGTCGATGAGGCTGCCGGCAAGGCCGGGCCGGTGGATTTGCCGCTGGATGCCGACATGCTCAGCCGCCTGCTGCAGTTGCCGCCGCTGACGCCGCTGGATTTGCCGGTGGTGTGCGATGTGCTGCGTGAAACGCTGCCCGAGCTGCCTCTGCCGGATCAGGTCGCCGCTGCGGTCAAGACCATCGAGGTGGCGCCGCAGCCCTTGCTGCAGCTGGATAGCGTGCCGGTTTACGGCGTGTTTCACTATCGCCAGTATTGTGCCGTGCGCAGCAGCGCGCAGCAGTATTTCGACTATGCCGTTGCGGGTTTCAGTTATGCCGGCAATCTGGTTCGCTACGGCGACAAGCAGGAATACCTGACGCAGGAAGACGGCCAAACGGTGCGCCTGAAGCGCGATCCGGCGCGGGAAAAAGCGCTGCTGCAACAACTTGAAGCGGCGGCATTGCTGCCGGTGCCGGCAGGCTGTGTGCTGACGCACAATCACCACGCTTTGCCCGTTGGCGCACAGGGCCTGGCGCAGGAATCCGACTGGCCGGATTTTGTGGCGCAGCAGGTGCCACGGCTGCAGGCACAGGGCTGGTTCGTCAACCACAGCGAGCGCTTTCGCCACTGGTATCAGCAGATCGACGCCTGGCATGCCGATCTGCAGGAAAACGACAACGGCTGGTTCGATCTCGGCCTGCAGATCGAAGTGGCCGGCCAGCGGCTGGATTTGCCGCCGTTGCTGGCCGACCTGATGCGGCGCGAGCCGCGCTGGCTCGACAGCAAGCAGCTGAAAAAAATCAACGATGCCGAGCCGGTTACCCTGCTGCTGGCCGATGGCAGCAAGCTGATTGCGCCGGCCGGCCGCATCAAGCCGCTGATGACCACGCTGATCGACCTGTTCGACGGCCAGCCGGAAGGCGAGCTGCAGCTGTCGAAACTCGACGCACCGCGCATTGCCGACGCGATTGGCGACGAATGGAAGGGCGACGGGCTGGAAGCCGCGCGGCAACTGGCGCAGCGGCTGCGCGCCAGCAGCGGCACACGCAAGATCGCACCGCCCAAGGGGCTGGCGCTGGAACTGCGCCCGTATCAGCGCGAGGGGCTGGCGTGGCTGCAGTTCCTGCGCGAGCAGGATTTGAGCGGCATTCTCGCCGACGACATGGGCCTGGGCAAAACCGCGCAAACGCTGGCGCACCTGCTGCTGGAGAAAGAAGCCGGCCGGCTGGTGCAACCGGCGCTGATCGTGCTGCCGACCTCGCTGGTGCACAACTGGAAACACGAAGCGGCGCGTTTTGCCCCCGCCCTGCGGGTGCTGGCGCTGCACGGCGCGCAGCGCAAGGCCGATTTCGAGCGCATCGCTGAACACGATGTGGTGCTGACCACTTACCCGTTGCTGTGGCGCGATATCGACGCGCTGGGCCAGCACAGCTACCACACGCTGATTCTCGACGAAGCGCAAACGGTGAAAAACGCTGCCAGCCGCAGCGCCGACGCAGTACGCCAGATCAAGGCGCAGCACCGGCTGTGCGTTACCGGCACACCGCTGGAAAACCATCTGGGCGAGCTGTGGGCCTTGTTCGATTTCCTCATGCCCGGCTTTCTCGGCGACAGCAAACACTTCACCAGGCTGTGGCGCACGCCGATCGAAAAGCACGGCGACAGCGGCCGCATGGCGTTGCTGGCAAAACGCATCAAGCCGTTCATCCTGCGTCGGCGCAAGGACGAAGTGGCAAAAGAGCTGCCGCCGAAAACCGAAATCGTGCGCGAAGTGGAGCTGCAAGGCCGCCAGCGCGACTTGTACGAAACCGTGCGCGCCGCGATGGACAGCCGCATCCGCGAGGAAATCGCCAGCAAGGGCTTCGCCCGCAGCCAGATCGTCATCCTCGATGCGCTGCTGAAACTGCGCCAGGTGTGCTGCGATCCACGGCTGCTGAAAGCCGACAGCGCCAAGGCGGTGAAGGAACACGCCAAGCTCGACCTGCTGATGGAGATGTTGCCGGAGCTGGTGGAGGAAGGCCGGCGCATCCTGCTGTTCTCGCAGTTCACCAGCATGCTGGCGCTGATTCAGCAGGAACTGCAAAAGGCTGGGCTGGATTATGTGCTGCTGACCGGCGATACCACCGACCGCGCAACGCCGATCCAGCGCTTTCAGGCCGGCGAAGTGCCGATTTTCCTCATCAGCCTCAAGGCCGGCGGCGTCGGCCTGAACCTGACCGCCGCCGACACCGTGATCCACTTCGACCCGTGGTGGAACCCCGCCGCCGAAAACCAGGCCACCGACCGCGCCCACCGCATCGGCCAGCAAAAGCCGGTATTCGTCTACAAACTGATTGTCGCCGGCAGCATCGAAGCGCGCATTGTCGATCTGCAGCAGAAAAAAGCCGAACTCGCCGCCGGCATCCTCTCCGAAGACCACGCCGGCAGCGTCAAATTCAGCGCCGACGACATCGCCGCCCTGCTGGCACCGCTGCCCGACAAATAGGCCGCTGCCCTGCAAGGCAATAGGGGCGCGGCCTGCAGGCAAGGCTGGGGGCCGCTCCGGGATTGGCTTGCAGGGCAGCGCTATTGATCCGGCCCGATTATGTTTGAACCTGCTCCAAATACTCCCTCCCTTTCAAGGGGAGGGTTGGGGTGGGGATGGGGCTATAGATGCGGCGCAGAGCCCCCATCCCCCTCCCCACCTCCCCCTTGAAAGGGGAGGAGCTGTCTTGGCGAATTCAAACTTCACTTGGCCGTATCTATAGCGACGGCAGCGGCTATGTTCCGGGCGCGATGGCCTGGCGGCCACCCGGATTCCGTTTCACTGCATCCGGCTAGGCTTGCTGCCCTGCAAGGCAATAGGGGCGCGGGTTGCAGGCAAGGCTGGGGGCCGCTCCGGGATTGGCTTGCAGGGCAGCGCTATTGAT
>CALMFQ010000581.1 GCA_937863215.1 uncultured Pseudomonadota bacterium | reverse complement strand
CTTTAACTTCTTCTTTTTTCGCAGCTTTCTTGGCTGCTTTCTTTTCTACTTTCTTCTCTTCAACTTTTTTCTCAGCAGCGGCAGGAGCAGCAGCAGCCGGAGCAGCTGCATCAGCAGCAACAGCGGAGAACGAAACAGCAGCGAAAGCAGCAGCGATCAGAGCGGACAGCAGTTTGGTCATTTTATATTCCTGATAAATCAATATGTTAACTTCAATGCGCCAACGGCGCAGCCGCATATTCGGATATATGGCGAGCGGCATGATAACAGAAAATGCTTATTTTTCTCATCCCGGATATGCCAGCGCGATTCAACCCGGCTGGTGTTTGTGCTCGCCGAAACGGTTGAGGAAGCGGATGGTTTCCGGATACGGGTAGAAGCTCTCGATATGCCCTTCGGCAATACGCTGCTGTCGGCCGCGCCAGAATTCGGCGGTCAGCAGGTTGGCGTGGTGCTTCATGAAGAACTTGCGCACCATCGGCGCGCCGAGCAGGAAGGCGCCGAACTCCTCCGGGAATACATCGTTGCGTGCTACCGGATACCAGGGCTCGGCCATCATCTCGTATTCCGGTGACGGCGCTTCCGGTACCTCGCGGAAGTTGCAGTCGGTCATGTATTCGATCTCGTCGTAATCGTAGAAAATCACCCGGCCGTAGCGCGTTACGCCGAAGTTCTTGAACAGCATGTCACCGGGAAAGATATTCGCCGTTGCCAGCTCGCGAATCGCGCTGCCGTATTCGCGCACAGCGTGCTCCACCCCCTCCGAATCGTTTCTCGCCAGCGCATCGTCGAGATAGATATTCAACGGCACCAAACGGCGCTCGATATACAGGTGGCGAATGACGATCTTGTCCTCATACTCTTCCAGCGCCGACGGCGCCAGCGTGCGCAACTCGTGCAGCAATTCCTCGGTCACCCGTGCGCGCGGGAACGCTACATCGGAAAATTCCAGCGTATCGGCCATGCGCCCCACCCGGTCGTGCTCCTTCACCAGCCGGTATTTCTCCAGCACTGTCTGCTTGGTGATTTCCTTGGTGGCGCCGAAGACATCCTTGATCACCTTGAATACGTACGGATACGACGGCAGCGTGAATACCAGCATCACCAGCCCCTTGATGCCGGGAGCAATCATCAGATCGTCGCGCGAATGTTTCAGGTGATGCATGAAATCGCGGAAGAACATGTTCTTGCCCTGCTTCTGCAGGCCGATCATGGTGTACAGTTCGGCGCGCGATTTGTTCGGCAGCAACGTGCGCAAGAACTGCACATAGCCGGACGGCGTTTCCATATCGATCATGAAATAGGCGCGCGAGAAGCTGAACAGCACGCCGATACGGCGCGCATCGAGCAGAATCGTGTCGAGGAACAACATGCTGTTGCTGCTGTGGCGCAGTACCGGCACGCAGAATGGATATTCCTGCCCGCCATTGACCGCCTTGCCGATCACGTAGGCAGCCTTGTTGCGGTAGAACGGCGAATACAGCACCTGGATCTGGTAATTTTCTTCCGCCTGCGGCCAGTCGCCCAGATGCGACTTGATCGCCTTGACCACGTAGCCGATGTCGCGATCAAGATTTTCGAACGGAATTTCCCAGCCGAAATCGGTGATGATCTGCTTGATGGTGTGGCGCAGCCCGCCACGATGCGGGTAATAGCTGCGATAAGTCGGCGGATCGGAATCGATGTGTTCGGTCGAGATCGTCGGCCGTACGAAAATGTAATCGTTGACGTAATACTCGCGGCGCAGAATCTTGCAGCACACCGAGTTGAAGAAAGTCTCGGCACACTCCGGCTGCTTGTGGTCGGTTTCCATCAACAGGCCGACGTACATCAGCTTGACTGTCGGCCAGATGCTTTCGTCCAGCGTTTCGGCGGTAAATTCCGACTGCAGCCGCGCCACGCATTCGAGCACGCGGTCATCGTAATACTGGATGCGATCGCGCGCCGCGCTCTGCACCGCCAGCCAGTCGCCCTGCTCGAAACGCGGCTTGGCCAGCGCGCCGCATTCGCGGAACAGGCGGTAATGCTTGTTGAAGCCTTCCAGCAACACGCTGGCGATCGCCCGCGCGCGGGCATCCTGATCAATCTGCATATCCATCAACGCTTACCTCTAGTTCTGCCGGTCGGCGGCCGCCCCGGCCGCCGTCCCCGGTCTGTCATTTTCGCACCCTGCGGCAACAGAGTATTGATGCGGCGCAACTCCCCCGGCTGCAGGCCATCGAGCCGCCAATCGCCGATCCGTACCCGGATCAGGCGCAAGGTCGGCAGCCCGACCCTGGCAGTCATGCGCCGCACCTGACGATTCTTGCCTTCGCGGATGGTCAATTCCAGCCAGCTGTCCGGCACGCTCTTGCGCTCGCGGACCGGCGGGTTGCGCGGCCAGATGTCCGGCGCATCGATTGCCCGAACCTCGGCCGGCAGCGTGACAAAGTCGCCCAAATCGACTCCCTGCGCCAATTGCTGCAACATCTGCGCCGACGGAATACCTTCCACCTGTACCCAGTAGGTCTTGGGCAACTTGTGCGCCGGATCGGTTATACGATGCTGCAGCGTGCCGTTGTCGGTCAACAGGAGCAAACCCTCACTGTCGGTATCGAGCCGCCCGGCCGCATAGAATCCCGGCGCATCGATATAATCCGCCAGACACCGATGCGGCGGGCTGGGCGAGAACTGGCAGATCACGCCATAGGGCTTGTTGAACAAAAGCAACTCGGGCATTTACTAATGTCTTCCTGACTGAAGTCGGGGATAATAGCAACGATTTTCCTGCTGCGCCTGCTGCCGGCTTCCCACAGCGGCGCGACTGGTCTAGTCTATAAAAAATCAACGCCGGGCTTACCCCGCCGCGGCAAACGCGGGAAATGGCGGCATGCGCCACCTTTCTCACCGGCACCGGGCTTTGACTGCAACAGCAGACTCTATCAGCCACGGCCGATAACCAACACACGGGTTCCCATCCAGACCCATACCGACGGAGCAGTGATGACCACATCGCATATCAAGGTGCCGCAGGGCGGCCAAAAAATCATTCCTGGCCAGGCCATTCCCGACAATCCGATCATCCCGTTCATCGAAGGCGACGGTATCGGCATCGATATCACTCCGGTGATGCAGAAAGTTGTCGATGCTGCGGTAAGCAAGGCTTATGGCGGCAAGCGCCAGATTCACTGGATGGAAATCTACGCCGGTGAAAAATCCACCCGCGTATATGGCGGTGACGTATGGCTGCCGGACGAAACCCTGAAAGCACTGAAAGAATATGTGATTTCGATCAAGGGCCCGATGACCACGCCGGTCGGCGGCGGCATCCGCTCGCTCAACGTGGC
>CALMFQ010000580.1 GCA_937863215.1 uncultured Pseudomonadota bacterium | reverse complement strand
CCAGCCGACCAGCCACCAGCGGGTACGGCGACGGGGTAATCCTGGCGTGGCGGGAGCCCTAGCCATCAGAATGCCAGCCCGATCGCGATGTGCATGCGCCATTGCTGCACCGGTTCGCCGAACGCCAGATCAGCGGCAATCGAGCCTACCGGGCTGAGCCAGCGCACGCCCATGCCGTAGCCGCGCTTGGGCGAAAAATCCTGCCAGTTGCGCGCCGCATCGCCGGCATCGACAAATGCGGCCCAGCGCCAGTTGGGCGCAAACGGGTGCTGGTATTCGACACTGCCGGTGGCCTCGACCTCGCCGCCGGTCACCGCGCCATTCTGTTCGATACCGATACTCTGGTATTCATAGCCGCGTACCGAGTTGGCACCACCGACACGGAACAACCACGCCGATGGCACTCCGGCCACGCGTTCGGCCGATACCTGCCCGGCCTCGCCACGCAGCAACAGGTAGCCCCAGTCATGCGGCAGGCGGCCATACAGGCCGACACGGCCGACCGCGTGAACGAAGCTGGTGTCGGAAGAGATATTGCGCGCTGCGCCGGCCAGCCGCAGCGCGATCACATTGCCGGAATTGGGCAGCACCGGGTGATCCAGATCGCGTCGCGTCCAGCCATAGCTGGCCACCAGCGCCTGTTTGCGCGAACTGCCTTCGGTATCGCCAACCTGCGACCACTCACGCTCGTAGCTCAGCGCCTGCACCGTCTTGATCACTCCGGTATCGCGTTCGCGGCTGACACCAAGCTTGTTCAGCTGCGAATCCACCCCCTGGATATGCGAGCGCTCGCTGTTGAGAAACACGCTGTCGGTATATGCCTTGGCAGTCTGCGGCGCGGCCAGCTTGATTTCGGCGAACTGGCGCCGGGTTTCGATACTGGTATTGGCAGCCAGAATCCAGCCGCGCTCGGCCAGATTCGAATGCTGGTAATTGACCTCGAAGCGCGCCCCGGCATTGGTGTTGTAACCGACGCCAAAGCCCACACGCTGCATCTGCGCCTCTTTCACCTTGACGCGGATCGGCGTGAACTCCGGCGCATCGGCGGACGGCGACACATCCACCAGCACCGACGCGAAATACGGCGTAGCCTGCAATGCCGACTGGAAATCGAGCAGGGCCGACTGGCTATAGCGGTTGCCGCGCTCGATCCGGGTCAGGCGCTGAATCACCTGCAACGGTACCCGTTGCAGGCCTTCGACGGCGATATCGCCAAGCGTGACCAGCGGACCGCTGTCGATGGCAACGTACAGGTCCGCCTTATGCGTGGCCGGGTCCAGCCTGGCCTCGCTGTCGACAATGCGCGCCAGCGGGTAGCTGTCGACCAGCAATTGCGCCAGCGTGCGCTTCTTGGCGCTGTCCCAATCGTCCTGGCGAAAACGCTGCGGCGGCTTGAGTGCAAAATGCGACTGCAGGCGCTGTTCCCAGGCAGCCCGGTCAGCGCCGTCGGCGAGCGCGCCGCGCAGCTCCAGCTGTAGCGTTGCGACCTCAACCGGCGGCCCCGGATCGATGTCGAAAGCCACGCTCCACTCGCCCGAAGCTTCGCTGATGCGCGGATGGATCTGCGGATCGAGAAAACCTTCGGTCGCCAGCAATGCGCGAATCTGCTCCGGTGCAGCACGATACAGGCGCTGCAGCTGGCCGGCATTCATGTCGCTGTTGTTCTGCCAGCGCACGATGTCGAGATGATTGCGCAGCAACGGCAGGTATTGCTCGGCAATGCCGAACTGCACACTGTAGGCAAACTCTTCGGCGTACGCCACCTTGCCCAACAAGCAGACGCCAAGCAGCAACGCCGCGCCGAAACGGTACGCGTGACGCCGGGGAGACAGGAACAAGCAAGGGGCGCGCCGGGTCATGGCCGAAGAAAACCGCAGGACAACAGGGACAAGGCCGCCGCACGCAGCGGCGGCCGGAAGCAAGTTTACAGCTTGCGCACGATGACGCTGCCGACCGAGTAGCCGGCGCCGAACGAACAGATCACGCCGGTATCGCCAGCAGCAAGATCGGCGTGGAACTTGTGGAACGCAATGATCGAGCCGGCCGAGCTGGTATTGGCATATTCGTCGAGAATCACCGGAGCCTCGCCCGGCTCGGCTTCACGCCCGAGCAGACGCTTGGCGATCAGCAGATTCATCGCCAGATTCGCCTGATGCAGCCAGAAACGCTTCATCTGCGGCGGCGTCAGCAGGTTCTGCTGCAGGTGGCTGGCGATATGTTCGGCCACCATCGGCACCACCTCCTTGAACACCTTGCGCCCTTCCTGCACGAACAGTTTGTCGCGTGCGCCAACGCCAGCTTCATCGCAGCGATTGAGAAAACCGGAATTGTTGCGGATGTTGTTGGAAAACACCGTTGCCAGCCGGGTGCCGAGAATCTCGAAGCGTTGCGCCGCAGTAGCGGTGTCGGCGCTTTCGACAATGACTGCAGTGCACACGTCGCCAAAAATGAAATGACAATCGCGGTCGCGGAACTCCAGATGGCCGGAACATATCTCCGGATTCACCATCAGCACGCAGCGCGCGGTGCCGGCCTTGACCGCATTGGCAGCCTGCTCGATGCCGAACGTCGCCGACGAGCAGGCAACGTTCATGTCGAAGCCAAAGCCGTTGATGCCGAGCGCGTTCTGGATTTCGATTGCCATCGCCGGATAGGGGCGCTGCATATTGGAGCAGGCCACGATGACCGCATCGATGTCGGCCGCGCTCTTGCCGGCGTTGGCCATCGCCTCGCGTGCAGCGGCAACCGCCATCTCGGCCTGTACCGACAGCTGCTCGTTGCCGCGCTCGGGGATGTACGGATACATGCGCAGCGGATCGAGAATGCCATTCTTGTCGATCACGTGGCGGCTCTTGATGCCCGATGCCTTTTCGATGAATTCGGAGCTGGACTCCAGCAGCGGCTCAAGCTCGCCGCTCTCGATCGCTGCAGCGTTGCGTTCGTTGTATAGCGCTACATAGGCATTGAAAGCAGCAACCAGTTCGTCGTTGCTGATCGAAAGCGGCGGCGTGTAAAGGCCGGTGCCACTGATGACGACTTGCTTCATATCGGTTTGGCTCCTGCGCGGTGGCGTGCGGAAAATGGGTGGAATGATACTCCAAAACTATCGGCCATCGCCGTATGCCGCGCAAATCACGGCATACCGCAACCGCCTGGCCTATGCTGAATGACAGTATTGCGCGGCCCTGCAGAGTGCCGCAAAAACCCGTCCAAAGGAGCAAAGAATGAAGCTGGAGGCCGTATTTGACCATATCGGACAGTTACCGACTGTCCCCAGTGTCGTGCAGGAGCTGATTGCCAGCTTCGACCGCGACGACATCGATGTCGCCAGCCTCGCGACCAAGGTCAGCAAGGATCAGGTCATTTCCGCCAAGGTGCTGCGCCTGGCCAATACCGCCCATTTCGGTTCGCCGCGGCAGATATCGTCGATTGAAGACGCAGTGATCGTGCTCGGCTTCGACAAGCTGCGCACACTGGTGATCGCGTCCGGCATCGCCGGCATGGCTATCCCGATTCCGGCGTTCGACAAGGTACATTACTGGCGCTACAGCCTGAACGTCGCCAATACCGCCAAGCTGCTGGCGAAAATGGCGCGCCACAACGGCGAAGTGGCATTCACCGCCGGGCTGCTGCACAGCATCGGCCAGCTGCTGATCCACATTGCCGCGCCGGCCGATGCGGCAGCGGTGGAGAAACTGGTCGCCAGCGGCGCCAGCCGCACCGCCAGCGAAATGAACACCTTCGGCTTCAATCACGCCGAAGTCGGCGCCGAGCTGGCGCGGCGCTGGAACTTCCCGCAACTGATCCAGGATGCGATCCGCTACCACAACGAGCCGCTGAAACAGGAGCCGTTCCAGCCAATGGCAGCGCTGGTGCACTTGGGCGAATACATCATCCACCACCTGGAAATGGGCGACGAGCCATCCGAACTGATCGGTAACATCCCGCTGGCGCTGACCGACAAGCTGACACTCAATCTCGACCGCATCGCCGAATCGCTGGACGGCATCCGTGAACAAATGGGCAGCTGGGATTCGCTGATTCACAGCTAGACCAGGCACAACCGGGCTCGACCACACGACGCTCGCAGCAAACAAAAAAGGCTCCGCGGAGCCTTTTTCATTGCGGTCTGCGGTGTATCAGCTGAAAAATTCCTTCACCCGATCCATCCACGATTTAGCCTTGGGGTTCTGTTTATCGAAATGCCCCTGGGTGATTTCATCGAACTCGCGCAGGATTTCCTTCTGCCGCGCGGTCAGGCTGACCGGCGTCTCCACCATTACCTTGCACAGCAGATCGCCCTGCACATGGCTGCGCACGCCGCGAATCCCCTTGCCACGCAGGCGGAAGACCTTGCCCGACTGGGTTTCGTCCGGAATCTTGATCTTGGCCAC
>CALMFQ010000579.1 GCA_937863215.1 uncultured Pseudomonadota bacterium | reverse complement strand
TCGGCAGATCGACGCCCAGCGTCGCCACCGCTGCCAGTGTCAGCAGCACCAGCGGCAGTAACCAGGCCAGCACGGTTTTCAGGTGCACCGGCAGGCTCCAAGCAAAAACGGCCGGGGCAACTGCCCGGCCGTTGTGACGTCAAACGGATGACGACCGGTCATTTCAGTCCCAGCACATCCTGCATATCGAATACCCCTTTGCGCCCGGCCAGATAGCGCGCGGCGCGCACTGCCCCCTGCGCGAACGTGGCACGGCTCGATGCCTTGTGGGTGATCTCGACGCGCTCGCCGATGCCGGCAAACACCACGGTGTGATCGCCGACCACGTCGCCGCCGCGCATGGTGGCAAAACCGATGGTGGACGGATCGCGCTCGCCGGTCACGCCTTCACGGCCATACACGGCACATTCCTTCAGATCGCGGCCGATTGCGTCGGCCACCACTTCGCCCATGCGCAACGCCGTGCCGGACGGCGCATCGATCTTGTGCCGGTGGTGCATTTCGACGATTTCGATGTCATAGCCGGTCGCCAGCACCTTGGCGGCGATTTCCAGCAGCTTGAAAGTCAGGTTCACGCCGACGCTCATGTTCGGCGCAAAGACCATGCCGATATCGGCGCCGCCGGCCAGCAACAGCTGTTTTTCCGCGTCGCTGAAACCGGTGGTGCCGACCACCAGATTCACCCCCAGTTCGCGGCAGACCGCCAGATGCGCCAGCGTGCCTTCGGGGCGGGTGAAATCGATCAGCACGTCGGCACCGCTCAATGCGGACTTCAGATCGGCAGTCAATTTAACATCGCTGGCACCCGGCACCAGTGCCGCTGCGGAAGTGCCGAGCAACGGGCTGCCAGCGTGTTCCAGCGCCGCGTGTAGCTCACAGCCCGCAGCCTGGGTAACGGTTTCGATCAGGGTGCGGCCCATGCGGCCGCCGGCACCGGCAATGGCGATTTTCAGGGTCATGCTCAGTCTTTCTTCGGAGTATCGGCGCCGTCTTTCTTGGCGTCGGTCTGGATTTTCTGGATGTCGGCATCGCGCCCTTTTTCCAGCGTCTGCTGGCGCGGCGACAGGCCGATATCGCTGGCGACAAAGCCTTTCAACGGCGGCATCACGCTGCCTTCGAATCTGGTGACACTGTCGCCGTCGAAGGTTACGGTGAACAGCTTATCCTCCACCAGCTTGCCGTCGCGGAACAGCCGGTACGGGTAATCCCAGCGCTCGCGGTGGAAAGTGTCGGCCAGCATCGGCGTGCCAAGCACAAAGCGCACCTGCGCCCGGGTCATGCCGACCTTGAGCTTGGCAACCATGTCTTCGGTAATGTAGTTACCCTGCTGGATATCCAGTTTGTAAACCAGCGGCGATGAGCAGGCGGTCAGCGCCAGCAAGCCCAAGGCGAGAAATGTCTTTCTCAATTTGAATCCGATGTCGTGATAGATGGTGATGACTACGAAAAATGCGCGCGAGCAGCCAGCGAGAGCCAAGTTTGCAAAGGCACGCAAAGCCTATATCATAACCGAGAAAACCCACGCCTCAAAAGCCAGCCATGAGCAAAGCCAGCGATCTGAAAGACATGGGCCTGAAGGCCACCGCCCCGCGCCTGAAAATCCTCAACCTGTTTGAAAACAGCCCGCAACGCCACATGTCGGCCGAGGATGTGTATCGCCTGCTGATTGCCGAAGATCTGGACATCGGCCTGGCTACCGTTTATCGCGTGCTAACCCAGTTCGAGCAGGCCGGCTTGCTGGTGCGGCACCATTTCGAATCGGGCAAGGCGATCTTCGAACTGAACCAGGGACATCATCACGATCATCTGGTCTGTGTGAAGTGCGGGTTGGTGGAAGAATTCTTCGACGAGGAAATCGAGCGGCGTCAGGATGAAATCGCCGCCAGGCATGGCTTCCGCGTCGAAAGCCACTCGATGTACCTGTACGGACTGTGCAAGAACTGCCACGAGCCCAAGCCCAACTGAGCCGTGCCGGCCATGCTGCCCTGGCTTGACCGCGACACCCCGTTTCCGCCCCTCGAAACCGCGCTGCAGGCGCCCAACGGCCTGCTCGCCGCCGGAGCGGACCTGCAGCCGTGGCGACTGCTGGATGCCTACCGGCAAGGAATCTTTCCCTGGTACAACCCGGACGAGCCAGTGCTGTGGTGGAGCCCCGATCCGCGCATGGTGCTGTTTCCCGATGAATTGCGCGTGACCCGCTCGCTGGACAAGACCCTGCGCAACAAGCCGTACCGGATCCGCATCGACACGGCGTTTCGCCGCGTCATGCAATCCTGCGCCGAGCCGCGCGAACCGGATGGCGGCAGCTGGATCGGACCGGACATCGTCGACGCCTATGAACGGCTGCAGCGGCTGGGCTATGCGCATTCGATCGAAACCTGGATCGACGGCGAACTGTGCGGCGGCCTGTACGGCGTCGCCATCGGCAAGATGTTTTATGGCGAATCGATGTTCGCACGGCGCACCGACGCATCGAAAATCGCCTTCGTGCATCTGGTACGCCAGCTGCAGCGCTGGGGCTTCGGCATGATCGACTGCCAGATGCGCACCGACCATCTGGCCTCGCTCGGCGGCCGCACCATCCCGCGCGCGCAATTCGCTGCTAAACTCAAGTTGTTGATTGCACAACCGGACGTGGCCACGCCGTGGGTATTCGACAGTGGCGCAGGCAACGCGCGGCAGACAATGACCGGAGACAACCGTGAGCAAGCTGAATGAGCAGGGCCAGCCCCTGATCCAGTTCTACACCACTGCGCCGTATCCGTGCAGCTATCTGCCGGACGAGACGGCACGCTCGCAGGTGGCGATTCCCGGCGATTTGATCGATGCGCCGGTATACAGCCAGTTGGTGCGTGCCGGCTTCCGCCGTAGCGGCGTCTTCACCTATCGCCCGCACTGCGACCGCTGCCGCGCCTGCGTGCCAGTGCGGGTGCGGATTGCCGACTTCTCTGCCAACCGCACGCAACGGCGCGCCTGGCGCAAGCATCAGGACTTGCAGGTACAACTGCTGCATCTGAGCTATCAGGAAGAACATTACCAGCTGTACCGCATCTACCAGCAAAGCCGCCACGCCGGCGGCGGCATGGACGAGGATAGCCGCGAGCAGTATCGCAACTTCATTCTCAAGAGCAATGTTGCCAGCTTTCTTGCCGAATTCCGTTCCACCGACGGCAGGCTGAAAATGGTCAGCCTGATCGACGAACTCGACGACGGGCTGTCGTCGGTCTACACCTTTTTCGACCCCGACGATCGCGCCAGTTACGGCACCTACAATGTGCTGTGGCAACTGTCGCTGTGCCGCCGGATGCATCTGCCCTACCTGTACCTCGGCTACTGGATCGAATCCAGCCGCAAGATGACCTACAAGACCAACTACCGGCCGATCGAAGGCCTGTTCGGCGGCGAATGGCGCGAATTCGACGCGCCGGATGCCTGAGCTGTCTCGCCCTGCCGCAGCGCGGGATGACAGCCCGCATTTCCTTGCCAATAATGAAGCGGTCACCCCTGCCACAGCGCTGCAGCGAAAATCTTGGGCAAATCAACGGCAAACCACGAAAGCACCGGGCATCTGTTCGGGCCGGCGAGCATACTCGCGGCCGGCCTGGTCATTACCGCGGCGCTCTGGTATGGCCAGGAAATCGCACGCGAGCAGGAATACGCTGCGCTCACCCGCCACCTGGGCGAAACCCTGCAGCGCCAGCTGCAGGAGCAGATTGCCGATTACACCGAATCGCTGCGGCAACTGGATTTCCAGCTCGGCAACGAGCCGCGGCTGGATCAGGCCGGTTTTGCGCATGCACTTGACCAGCTGAACCTGCTGCGCCGCCGCACCGGGCGCCAGCTGGCCTATGCCGGACTGAGCGGCGTTGCCGGCGGCGAATCGCGCTGGCAGACCACACGCAGTCCGGGTGCGCTGCAACTGCAATATCTGGCGGAAAAAAATCTTCCGCTACCCTATTCCCCCACCGAACTGCTACGCCAGATGGAATCGCTGCAGAGCCAGCGCCGCCAGTACCTGCTGCTTGCGCCCGCCGCCGGCAGCGGGCAGGTACGGCTGCATTTCGCCAAAACCTATACGCGCCGGCGGCAATTGCAGCAGGCAGACGACGAACCGGCCTCCTGCATGCTGCTGCTGAGCATTCCGCTGCCGTTGCTGGTGGAGCGCATCCAGCCGCATCTGGGCGACTGGACGCCAGCGCTGCGCATCAGCGATCTCGGCCTGCAGCAGGCACAGGGCGCGGTCGTGCGGCCGCAATTGCTGTACCGGTCGGCCGAGCTGCAGGGCAGCGGCCAACGGATTGCCGAGCGCAGCGAAATCGCCGAAGTACTGGGGCGGCGCTGGCAGATCGAATATCACTATCTCGGCACACCGGGCTGGGATCGGCAGCGCCA
>CALMFQ010000578.1 GCA_937863215.1 uncultured Pseudomonadota bacterium | reverse complement strand
CCCTGTTCTGTTTCGGCCTGTTCTACCTGTGCTGCATCGCCGTTACCTGGTGGTTTTACGTCCACCGGCAGACTCCATGAAAACGGCCGGCATTGCGCCGGCCATTTTGTACTACCGCCCGGTGCGGCGGATCAATCCTTGCCAGCTTCCACCTGCAGCTCGATGCTGACCTCGTCGCCGACATTCGGCACGTAAGCGGTCAGGCCGAAATCGCTGCGCTTGATGCTGGTGCTGGCAGCCGCACCGCACCAGGCTTTTTTCATCATCGGATGCGGCGCGCAGTTGAAATGGGTGACATTCAGCTTGACTGGCTTGGTTACGCCGAGCAGGGTCAGTTCACCGTCAACGCTGGTCAGTTTGTCGCCGCTGAACTGGAATTTGCTCGACTTGAACAGCATTTTCGGGAATTTGGCGACATTGAAGAAATCGGCGCTGCGCAGATGATCGTCGCGTTTGGCCCAGCCGCTGTCGATCGATGCGGTGTCGATGCTGATATCTGCCGAACCGCTCTTGGCTGCCATGTCGAGCGTGATCTTGCCGCTGGTAGTGTTGAAGCGGCCGTGCTGGATCGAGAAACCAAGGTGAGTCAGCGACCAGTTGGCGTAGGTGTGCGACGGATCGATGCTGTAGCTTTCCGGTGCGGCGTGGGCTGCGGCGGCCAGGCTGACGGCAAGAGCGGTAACAAGCAGTTTGTTCATGGTATATCTCCGGATCAGTGAATCACTTTTTTACTGCGGTCGGGGTATTGACGAGGTTCAGGCGGAACTTCACCACCACTTCGTCGGCTACGGTTTCGGTGTCGGCCCATTCGCCTTCTCCTACATTGAATGCCAGCCGTTTCAGCGGCACGCTGCCGCTGACGGTCATCTGTCCGCCGTTCTGCTGTACCGTGAACGGCGCGGTGATATCGCGGCTGATGCCTTTGATGCTGAGCTTGCCGCTGACTTCGTATTGATTGCCGCCCTTGGCCTTGAAGCTGCTGGCGCTGAAGCGTGCGCCCGGAAAGCCGGCACTGTTGAACCAGGATTTCTTCTTCAGCTCTGCTTCGTTGTCGGCGCTGCCCAGATCGATGCTGGCGATGTCGATATCGACCGTGACCGACGATTGCGCCAGTCTGGCCGGGTCGAAATTGACGTTGGCGCTGAATTTGCGGAAGCGTCCTTCGGACGGAACGTTCATCTGTTTGGCGACAAAGCGGATTTCGCTTTTAGCCGGGTCCAGCTGTTGTGCTGCGTGTGCCGGCAGCGAGGCGAAAATGGCCAGGGCGGCAAGCGGTGCGGTCAGTTTGTTCATGGCTTGTGTTTTCTCTCAGCGTTGTTTCAGGAACGGCAACATGCGGGTGAGGATGTCGTCGCGCTTGAAGTAATGATGTTTCAGCGCCGCGCCGACATGGCCGGCCAGTACCAGCAGCAACAGGGTGCATAGCATTTCGTGCACTTCGTGCAGCAGGTCGGCCAGTTCGGCATTCTTGCCCACCAGATCCGGCAGCGGCAGCACGCCGAAATACTTGACCGGAAAACCCTTGGCCGAACTCATCAGCCAGCCGGACAGCGGAATCAGCAGCATCAGCAGATACAGCAGTCGATGTCCCCATACTGCCGCCAGCTTTTGCCAGTCCGGCATGCTGGCGGGTAGTTCCGGCGCGCCACTGATGTGGCGTACCCCGAGCCGCAGCAATGCCAGCCACAAAACGGTGATGCCGTTCCACTTGTGCCACGACAGCATTTTCAGTTTCAGTGGCGACAGCGGCATGTCGTCGAGCAGCAGCCCCATCGCCAGCCCGCCGATGATCATTAGCGCCATCAGCCAGTGCAGTGCGATCTGCAGCCTGTTGTAACGTTGCGTGAGTTTTCCCATCAGCTGGTCTCCTGTTCGAATAATTGCCGTAACTGTTGTAACTGGCTGCACAGCGAATTCAGCATCGCCGCATCGCTGGTGGCGAATATCTGTTGCAGAAATGCCAGGTGTGCCGGAAATGCGCTGTTGAACAGCGCTTCGCCGGCCGGCGTGAGACAGATGAATATGCTGCGCCGGTCCTCCGGCGGCACGCTGCGGCTGATCAGGCCTTTTTCCGCCAGTCGGTCGAGCACGCCGGTGAGCGTGCCCTTGGTGATCAGCGTTTTTTCTCCCAGTTCCTTGCAGCTCATTCCCGCGGTATTCCCCAGCGTGGCAATGATGTCGAACTGCGGCGGTGTCAGGCCCAGTTCGCGGATATGCCGGCTCGACGTCAGTTCGAAGCTCTGGTAGCAACGTGCCAGTTCGCGCAGCAGCGGCAGGAATGATTGCGATGACATGATGGCTCCACTGATATTGTTCTGGTTATTATAGTTTTAATTAGAACTAAATCAACGGAAACTTGCATCGCACCTGTAGCGCAGATGCTGCAAACCGGCCGGGATGTCGCTGTGTGTGCCGATTGCCGGCGTTCAGCCGGCATTGACCCGGTTGCGGCCGTCGCGTTTGGATTTGTACATGGCCAGATCGGCGCGGTTGACCAGGAATTGCATGTCGTCGCCTTCGACATAACTCGCCACGCCGATGCTGACGGTGACTTCCAGTTCCTGCTGGGGCAGTTTCAGTGCCGCGATCTGCTGCCGCAGGCGTTCGGCGGCGGCCAGTGCGCCGTTGTTGTCGATATTCGGCAGCAGGATGAAAAACTCTTCGCCGCCATAGCGTCCGGCAACGTCGACCGAACGGATCGATTCGTGAATGGTGGCGGCAACCTGACGCAATACCTGGTCGCCGGCCTCATGGCCGTAGGTGTCGTTGATCTGCTTGAAGAAATCGACATCCAGCATCATCACCGCCAGCGGCTCCCGGTAGCGCTGGCAGCGCTGCAATGCCAGTTCCATCCGCTCGAAAATGGTCTGCCGGTTCAGCAGCCCGGTCAGGCCATCCTCGCTGGCGCGTTTTTCCAGCAGGGTGTTCTTGCTGATCAGGTCGTTTTCCAGGTGTTTCTTTTCGCTGATGTCGATGACGAATGTCACCGCCTGCGGCGGGTTGCTGCCGGCCAGCATGGTGTGGGTGGCGATGATGGTGAGCTGGGTGCCGCGCTTGCTCAGTGCTTCCCATTCGCCGCGGTAGGCTTTGCCGGTGTCGATGAAACGGCGGTACAGCTCGGCCATCACGTCGCGATAGGCGGGCGGGTTGATGGTGGTCATCGGTTGGCCGAGCAGTTCTTCCGGCTGGTATTCGAACATCTGGCAGAAAGCCGGGTTGACTGACAGCAGCGTGCCCTTGTCATCACTGACGCAGACGCCTACCGGTGCCTGCTCCAGAATGCCGCGCAATCTGGCTTCGCTGGCGGCGACGGCCTCGCCGGCGCGGATTTGTTCGGTGATATCGATCAGCGTCACCACCACCTGGCGGATCGAGCCATCGAGATCGTGCACCGGCGCGGCTTTGACTTTGCACCAGCGGATATCGCCGGCATCGAACGGCTGGATCGCCAGCAGCAGGTTTTCCACCGCTGCACCGGTCTGCAGTACCTGCTGTGCCGGGTAGCGGTCGGCCGGCAGGCGTACGCCGTTTGCATCGAAAATCCACCAGCTCCACTTTTCGTCCTCCATTTCCAGCATGGTGGCGAGCTTGATGCCGAAAATCGCGCGTGCCGACGAATTGATGTAACGCACCCGACCATCGGCGCCATGCACCACTACACCGGCATGGGTATGGTCGAGCAGCGTCAGCAGCAGTGTCTGTTGCTGGCGGATTTCGTCCAGTTCATGGGCCAGGCTTTGCTGGAGGTGAGAGTTGGGAGAATCCATCGGCGGAGCGCGTAAGACAGAGAATTTCATCATAAGCAAAATTGCGCTATCTGCAGCGAAAAAAAGCCCGCATGGCGCGGGCAGTACGAGGGATAAGCGGATGGCTGGCGTTATGAGGCGACGATGCCGTTGCCTTCGATTGCCTGCGTCTGGCGCTGGAGCTGCATGAAGCGTTCGACACGCGGATTCATCACCGCAAACCACAGCGGCGGTACTACTGCCAGCAGTACCATGCCGGCGTAACCGGTAGGCAGTTGCGGCGAATCGTCGAAATTGCGCAGAGTCTGGTAGCGGCGTGCCGGCCAGGTGTGATGGTCGGAGTGGCGTTGCAGGTGATAGAGGAAGCAGTTGGTTACCAGGTGATTGGAGTTCCAGCTGTGTACCGGTGCGACGCGTTCGTAGCGGCCGTTGTCGAGCTTGCGCCGTTGCAGGCCGTAGTGCTCCAGATAGTTGACCACTTCCAGCAGCGAGAATCCCAGTAGCGCCTGGATGACGAAAAACAGCGCCAATGCCGGCCCGTTGCCGATGCCGAACAGGCCTGGCTGGGTGCCGCCGCTGGCGCTGCCGGCGAGATAGGCTGCCGTAGTCAGCAACAGCGGGTAGGCCAGATTGCGGTACATCTCGTTGCGCCAGTTCCAGGCGCTTTTACCCATGCGCCGCAGGCGTTGTGCCTCCAGCTCGGCGGCCTTGCGCAAGGTGCCGATCACCGTGCGCGGGTAAAAGGCATAGAACGATTCGCCGAAACGCGAGGTGGCCGGGTCGTCCGGTGTCGATACCAGTGCATGATGGCCCTTGTTGTGCTCGTTCATGAAGTGGCCGTAAAACACCGCGTGCAGCAGCGTCCGGGCGAGGAATTTTTCCAGCCGGTTCTGCTTGTGGCCCAGCTCGTGCGCTACGGTGATGTTGATGCCGCCCATGATGCCGACCGACCACAGGTTGCCGAGCCAGTCCGCCAGCGACCACTCGCCGCTGGCGGCGCGATACAGCGCGAAGCCCAACGCCAGGTAATAAGCCGGTACGAACAGGAAGGTGATCAGCCGGTAATACAGCTCGCCATCCATGTGTTTTTCTTCCGCTTCGCTGTAATTGCTTTTGTCTTCGCCGACGAGCAGATC